>VGTJ01000089.1 GCA_016874775.1 Deltaproteobacteria bacterium | reverse complement strand
CCCTCTATACTGCCACAATTTTGTCGCTTACTCAAACAGGCAGCGTGTTTACGTATCAGCATTCCCCAATATCCAGTAGCAATATATAAAATAGCCTGTAGGGGGAATGATGATCTCCCCCCCCCCCCTACTTCTCAGGCGATTGAGGGAAACCAATGGCCGATTAGTAATCGTCACCGAAATCATCACCATGACTATGGCCATGATGATGACCACCACCAGCAGGCGGTATCTTCTTTTCCGGCTTGTCAGCCACCGCTGCTTCTGTCGTAATCATGAGGCCGGCAACACTCGCGGCGTTTTGCAACGCCGAGCGTACGACTTTGGCCGAATCAATGACCCCGGCCTTGAACAGGTTTTCAAATTTCTCGTTAGCGGCATTGAACCCGTAGTCGTCTTTTCCTTCGCGAACTTTGTTGATAACGACCGGAGCGTCAGCCCCTGCATTCGCTGCAATCTGCCGCAATGGCTCTTCGATTGCCCGGCGAACAATCGCAACACCTTGGTCACGACCATCGCCAAATTTTAATCCATCGAGTTTCTTTTGTGCACGAACCAGAGCTACTCCACCACCAGGAACAATCCCTTCTTCTGATGCCGCTTTCGTCGCATGCATAGCGTCATCTACTCGGGCTTTGCGCTCTTTCATTTCCACTTCGGTTGCAGCGCCGACCTTAATGACCGCGACCCCACCAGCAAGCTTGGCCAGACGCTCTTGGAGTTTTTCCCGATCATAGTCAGAGGTTGTTTCTTCAACTTGCGTACGAATTTGCTGCACCCGGCTCTGAATGGCGTCTTTTTTCCCTGAACCGCTCACAATCGTGGTGTTATCTTTATCAATAATCACGCGTTTGCAACGCCCGAGGTCATTGAGCGCGATATTTTCCAGCTTGATCCCCAGTTCTTCGGCAATGACTTTTCCAGAGGTCAGAATCGCCAGGTCTTCCAACATCGCTTTGCGTCGATCACCAAATCCTGGCGCCTTTACCGCTGCGCACTTCAGCGTACCACGCAGCTTATTCACGACCAGCGCAGCCAGAGCTTCGCCTTCGACTTCTTCAGCAATGATCAGCAACGAGCGACCACTCTGGGCAATTTTTTCCAACAGTGGTAGCACCTCACGCAGATTAGAGATCTTCTTTTCATGAAAGAGAAGGTAGGGGTCTTCTAACTCCGTGGTCATCCGCTCTGGATGAGTCACGAAATAGGGAGATAAATATCCACGATCGAAGCGCATACCTTCGACAACATCCAACGTTGTCTCTAAAGCCTTGCCTTCCTCAATGGTAATGACTCCCTCTTTCCCAACTTTGTCCATTGCTTGGGCAAGAATCTCGCCGATTGTTTCCTCACCATTCGCCGCGATCGTTCCAACTTGGGCAATTTGTTCTTTACCACGAACAGAACGGCTTTGTTCTTTGACGCCTTCAATCACTTCCTCTACAGCCGCATCAATCCCACGTTTCAGTTCCATGGGGTCAAACCCAGCGGTTTGTAAACGAATCCCTTCGCGAAGAATCGCACGAGACAAGACGGTTGCCGTTGTCGTTCCGTCACCAGCGATATCTGAAGTCTTGCTGGCGACTTCGCGAATCATCTTCGCGCCCATATTTTGGAACTTATCTTCCAGTTCGATTTCTTTGACGACCGTTACCCCGTCTTTCGTCACCACTGGGGCACCAAAACTCTTTTGTATCAGCACGTTACGACCACGTGGACCAAGTGTTACTTGCGCGGCGTCGGCTAGCAGGTTAGCCCCTTGGAGGATTCCCTCTCGTGCCTTCTCATGCAGGTAGACGAGCTTCTTCGCCATCCCGTACTCTCCTTTCACCTAACTGTGTTCGTAATTTTTATGTTGAGGCCAATGCAAAGTATGCATCTTTTAGTAAATTGCAAGGTCCTCTGGCAAAGAAGAGTGGAATGGCGAAGCAAAAAATTCGCAGATCAGGGAAGGCTAAAACTGAGATCCAGCGTGAGCAGATGCCGAGGAGCCAACGGCGTCATTATTGTGATCCCAACTTTCATCAATGTCGGCACGGGGCACGTCGTGAGTAAAACCCCATTCAAGGAATTCTTCAGCCGCATCGAATCGCACCCGGCTATTACGCCCACCAAGGACAACGACAATGAGACTTTTGTCTCCACGTTGAGCAGTCGCGACAAGGTTATATCTCGCCTTCACCGTAAAACCAGTTTTGAGGCCGTTGACCCCATCAACTCGACCAACAAGATGATTGGTATTAGGCAGCATCGCCGCCCCATCACGAAATGGCACTTGGTCAACGGATGTCCACCGTAAGATGCGATTGTAGCGAATGAGTTCCATTCCCAGGACGGCGGAATCCCGGGCAGAGGATACGTCTCCGGCAGCACCACCCGGCAAAGGCATGCCATTCACCGTCTGATAGCGGGTTCTGCTCATCCCTAACAAGCGAGCTTTTCTATTCATCGCCGCGACACACGCCTCGACAGACCCACGTAGACGCTCCGCAACAGCAACAGTCGCATCGTTCGCAGAGGTTACTATCATCGCCTTCAGGAGCTCTCCCAAAGGAAAGACTTCACCTGCTCGGAGGTTAATCGTTCTCCCACGAGCACGAGTTGCACGCGCGCTAATTGCAACCGGAGTTCGGAGCGACAATCGTTCGCCTTCGATATCCTCCATAGCCAAAAGTCCGACCATCATCTTCGCGAGAGACGCCGTTGGCCATTGTCTGTCGATGTTCTCAGCCAGCAATAACTGCCCACTATCAGCGTCAGCCAATAACATCGACTGGAAATCTTTATCTGGCTCTGGAGGGGGAATATGGACGACTTCTCGTATCACAACAGGAGCTGGGCGTTTCCGCTGCGCTACGGGTTTCTGCTTCGCGACAGGAAGGGGAACATGAATCCGATACCACTTGGTACCGGAACTTCGGAGAGCAGAAATGCTACGGCTCTCATGCTGTTTCTCCCGTGTCACCCGTGGCAATGCTTTTTTCTGTGTTTTTTCTATACGAGGAATCGGTCGCGCAATCTTCACTTCTTTCGCTTTATACGCGAGACTTTGACCGGTTATTCCATCAACGATAATGAGTGCTGTTCCCACCACAATCCCAATCCACCACATCCTCATCCACGGCACCTCGCCTCCTCCGCACTCTTGCCTCGTGCGTGTCGTCTTCATAGGTAAGTAGAATCCCCCGTAGAGAGCCCCAATTCTCTCCCTTGCTTGCGGCAAGAACTCCTACCATATCATGCGACGACAAACAGGTGCAAATCTTCGCGACGAATACACGGAGAAAAACAAACATCACTATATGTTGGGGGAATACATGAGGGACTACCACAATAGATAGGGACACAAAGCGCACGGCTCGGTCACCGATTGACGGCGCGCGACACCAGACTACCCGAGCATGTTATATAACACCTGGAGATCGTCGCGGATGGCGCGCAAAAGTTCCAGGTGATTGTGATTCGGTGGGAGCGTTGCGATCGCCTCCTCAAGCGGCGCGGCAATCATGGGCAGCGCTCTCTCTTCTTCCCGCTCTTCTTCGTTTTCCTTGATCTTTTTCTTGGCTCCGGCAATGGTGAACCCTTCTTCATAGAGAAGGGTCTTTATTTCCAGAAGCATCTCAACATCGCGGCGACGGTAGAGCCGATGCCGAGAAGGTGTCTTTCCTGGCTTCAGGATCGAAAACTCAGTCTCCCAATAGCGCAACACATAGGGCTTGACCCCTACGATCTTCGCGACCTCGCCAATGCGGAAATAGAGTTTATTAGGCAGCTCTGTTTGTTGTGCCACTTTACGTCAGGTCGACCGCGAATTTTCCTTCTCTTGTAGCACTGGATCGCATACGAAGGAAAGGGCACGCGCGCATAAAAGGGCACGTTCTTCCCTTCCCAACGAAATCACTGTTCGAGGAATTCCTACGCCCGAACCTCGACGTTCAACGCTTGCGCGAGATGGGCAATGACTTGCGAGTGCACCTCATTCACTTCGAGTGCAGTCAGCGTGCGGTCTGCCGCTCGATAGGCAATGGAATACGCCAGGCTTTGCTTGTTTTGCGGAATGGGGCTACCACGGTATTGATCGAACAAACGCATATCAACAATCAATGGGTTCCCCAGAGAGCGAACCGCATCAATCACTACCTGTACTGGTAACGTGTCGTCGGCAACCAGCGCAACATCGCGAACAGTAGTCGGAAAGCGTGGTAACTGTTGATAGCGTACGGCGGTACGTACCTGCAGTAACAGAGGAGCAAGGTCTATTTCAAACACCCACGGCGTTGCCGTGAGATACAGCGCGCGACAATGATCAGGATGTACGGCTCCTACCACGCCACAGACAGTACCATCAACTAAAATCGCTGCTGCTTTTCCTGGGTGAAGAAACGGCACCTTGGCCGCTCGTTCCCAACGAATCTGCTCCTCACAGTGTAGGTCTTGGAACAGTGCTTCTAACACGCCTTTCAGATCAGGAAATTCGATTGGTGCAGGTTTTTGCAAACCACTGGCTGGCCAATTGCCATACAACACTCCAGCAACATGTAATCGTTCTTGCCGTCCATCTGGTGTTTCCTGGCCTCCGAAAAACACCTTGCCAAGTTCGAACATCGTCACACCACTCTCTCCTTGGCGGAGATTATGCTGGAGTACGCGCATAACGTTGCCCAGGAGGCTCACTCGCATCTCTGCGCCTTCAGCAGAGAGTGGATTGATTAAAGGAATGGGGACGGCTGATTGCGTACCAGCAAACAGACGATTGAGTTGAGCTGAGGTAAAACTCAGGCTCATCATCTCAGAGAGGCCTTGCGAGGCAAGGCAGAAACGAATTCGTCGCCCCCACTCTCCCTCATGGTCGCGATTTTTTTCGTGTGCTTCTGTGCGGGGGAGCAGGGTGGGAATTGTCTCATATCCTCTGAGACGAGCGACTTCTTCAATTAAATCGGCCTCTTGAGTGAGATCAGCTCGATAGGACGGGACAGTGACACTCCACGTTCCCCCACGGCTGCGTTTTACTTTCGCCCCAAGGGTCTGCAGGCAGTGCTCAACATCTCTGGCTTCGATTGGCATTCCGAGAAAATTTGAGACCCGTTGTCCACGCAACGTGATCGTCGTTGGCACCAATGGCTGAGGACACACGTCGATAACACCTCGGCTGACTTGCCCCTCAGCAATCTGCACAAGAAGTGATGCTGCACGATCGAGTGCAAGAATCGTCCCTTGTGGATCAATACCACGCTCGAAACGATATGAGGCCTCGCTTCGAAGTCCTAAGCGACGTGCCGTACGACGCACGGTTTCAGGAACAAAATAGGCGCTCTCCAATAACGTCACCGTCGTCTGATCGTGAACCTCGGAATTTGATCCACCCATCACCCCAGCCACAGCAACAGCACGGTCCTGGTCACAAATCAGCAGGTCATCAGCGACAAGCGTACGTTCTTTTCCGTCGAGTGTAGTCACCGTCGCAATGTCACGCGCGCGGCGGACGATAATTTCTGGACCATGCACCGAGGGGAGGTCAAACGCGTGCAGAGGCTGGCCACGTTCCAACATGACATAATTGGTGACATCGACGATGTTGTTAATCGCTCGCACGCCAGCCGCTTCAAGTCGCCATCGCATCCAGGCTGGGGACGGCGCAACGCGCAGATTACTCACCACACGTGCAGCATAACGAGGACAGAGATCAGGATCAGGAATGGATACACGTATCTGATCGCCAATGGGCGTCTTGCTTTCCTTGACACGCGGTCGCTGAGCGAGAAGGGGAACGCCGGTCAATGCGGCAATCTCCCGCGCTAAGCCAAGGACACTGAGGCAATCGCCACGATTCGCGGTAATCGCGACATCGAGGATGGTATCACGTAGCCCGATATGGTCGTACAGTTTCTCACCAATGGGGGCATCTGCGGCAAGGATCAGTAGTCCACTGTGATCATCCGAAAGTCCAAGCTCTCGTTCCGAGCACAACATACCATGCGAACGTTGGCCGCGGATTTCTGCTAACTCTACGTGCTGCCCACCAGGCAAGGTCGTTCCTACTGATGCCAGGGCCACTTTGGCACCAACCGTCACGTTGGGTGCACCACACACGACGGCAAACGTTTCTCTACCGGTTGTCACCCGACAAATAGTGAGATGGTCGGATTGTGGGTGTGGATCGACGCTAACAATCTGAGCAATGTGAATTGGGGTAATCCCGAGCTCACGAATGTCATCGACCTCCAATCCTGCCATGGCTAAACGACTAGCAAGCTGGTCGACAGAGAGGTCAATCGTGACAAATTCACGGAGCCAATTAAGGGAGACTTTCATGGGGGATACTCGTAAAACGTAATACGTAAATACTTAAGACGTAAAATGAGGTGGGGTGATTACGTTTTACGCATTACATAATTACGCATTTTCTTAAAACTGTCGCAAAAACCGCAGATCGCCTTCGTACAGTAACCGAATGTTATCAATGCCGTAGCGTAACAACGTGATCCGATCGATACCCATCCCGAAGGCAAAGCCTGACACCTGCTCAGGATCGTAACCGACCGCGCGGAAAACATTGGGGTGGACCATGCCTGAGCCAAGAATCTCCATCCAACCGCTCCCCTTGCAGATGGGACAGGAGGCGTTCTTTCCGGCACATAACACACAGCCAATGTCGACTTCGGCACTCGGTTCGGTAAAAGGGAAATAGCTGGGACGAAAACGGACCGGCGTGCTTGAACCATACATAGCGTGGACAAAGGAAGTCAGCACCCCTTTGAGATGCGCAAAGCAAATATCCGACCCAACCATCAACCCTTCGAGCTGCACGAACATCGGGGAATGGGTCGCGTCATCGTCGCAACGATACACACAACCTGGAACGATGATCTGCAGCGGCGGTTTGCGGCTTTCCATGACACGGATTTGTACCGGCGAAGTATGGGTGCGCAAAACAATTTCCGGCGCAACAAAAAACGTGTCTTGCATCTCGCGAGCGGGATGATCGGCAGGAATGTTGAGTGCGGCAAAGTTATGGTAATCGTCTTCGATGTCAGGGCCACGCGCGACCTCAAACCCGAGTGCGGTGAAGATACCGATCGTGTCATCTAAAACTTGCTGTAATGGATGCAAAGAACCTCGCGGGCGACGTGTCCCAGGGGCAGTGATGTCGATCTGTTCGCTTGAGAGCCGTTGGGTGCGTTCAGCTTCACGGAGTTGATCCCGAAGAGCGACAATGCGGTTTTCAACCTCAGCTTTTATCTCGTTGGCCGCCTCACCAATTTTGCGCCGTTGTTCAGGTTGCAACTCGCCAATACCGCGTAGCACGCTGGTGAGTTCACCTTTTTTTCCCAGGAAGCGGATGCGTACGGTTTCGAGTCCGTCTTCGTCTTTGCAGGACTCTAGCACCGCTAAAGCTTCGTCACGAATACGTGCAAGTTCGTGTTCCATAGGTAAGGGCTGGGGACTGAGCTATGAGGACTGAGGAAAAAAATAATACAGGAGGTAGAATGTAGGAGGCAGAATAAAAACAATGAGCACCACAACACTTCTTCTGCTTTTCCCTTCTGTCTCCTACCTCCTATATGCTATCTTCTTGAACTCAATCCTCAGCACTCAGTCCTCAGTACTGAATTCAAGCGGCAGCCTTATGCTGTTTCGCAAGATCAGCAATAGCGGTGAATGCCCCTGGATCATCAATGGCAAGGGCAGCGAGGATTTTACGGTCGATTTCGACATTCGCTTGTCCGAGACCGTAAATGAAGCGGTTGTAGTTGATTCCGTTGAGCCGAGCTGCTGCGTTAATGCGCGTAATCCACAAGCGACGGAAGTCACGTTTGCGCGCTTTGCGATCCCGGTAGGCGTACACTAATCCACGCTCTGCCGTTTCTCGTGCTTGTCGGTACTGCCGGCGCCGTCCTCCAGTGAAGCCTTTGGCCAGCTTAAGAATCTTTTTATGGCGGCGACGCCCTTTGAAGCCGCGTTTTGCCCGTGGCATGACTGAGTCTCCTTAGCCCTACTTATAGGGAATCAATTTCTTAATTGCTTTTTCGTTGGTCACATCAACCAAGGTCGTCTGACGCAACTGTCGTTTCTGCTTGCGCGTCTTGGCTGAGAGTTGATGACGTAAGAACGCTTTGGCGCGACGGACCTTACCAGTGCCGGTCGTTTTGAAGCGTTTCGCCGCTCCACGGCGGGTTTTCAGCTTTGGCATAATATGATTACCTCGGGACGATCAAAATTGACATATTGCGCCCTTCTAAGCGCGCTTGCCCTTCAAGTTCGCCAATATCTTGGACCTTCTCGAAAAATTTCCCCAACATATCTTTACCGAGTTCTGGATGGGTAATTTCTCGCCCCCGGAATAACACTGAGACTTTCACTCGTTGTTTCTTCTCCAGGAATCGACGTACATGCGCCGCCTTAAAATCGATATCGTGCTCACTCGTCCGTGATCCTAGTTTAACCTCTTTGACGAGAACTTGCGTCGAATGTTTCTTAGATTCCTGTACCTTCTTCTTTTGCAGGTAGCGGAACTTGCCATAATCCATGACCCGACACACGGGTGGTGTTGCTGTCGGGGAAACCTCGACCAGGTCAAGTTCTTTTGCTCCAGCAAGGCGGAGCGCCTCTGGAAGCGGAACGATACCGATCTGCTGTCCGTCAGCATCGATCACTCGTACTTCACGCGAGCGGATCTGTTGGTTAATCCGAACTCCTGCTTCCTTGGCTATGGTGCACCTCCTGGAACCGCTTCAGCAGTAATGCGGGCCATAAATTCCGCCACCGTCAGAGGAGGGATTTTTTCTCCTTTCCGCCCCCGCGGTGCTACTGTTGCGGTGCTTACCTCTTTATCACCAATCACAACCATATACGGGACTTTTTGCACTTCTGCTTCGCGGATTTTGTACCCTAATTTCTCGTTTCGTAAATCAAGTTCCGCTCGGATACCAACTTGCTGTAACTGAGCACAGACGTTGCGGGCATAGTCATCGTGCGCTTCGGTCACAGTGAGCAATCGCGCCTGCACCGGAGCAAGCCATAACGGAAAATCTCCTCCACAATGCTCAATCAACACTCCGAGGAATCGTTCAAGTGAGCCTAACACCGCGCGATGGATCATGACCGGTCGAGTTTCGCTTCCTTGAGCACTGGTATAGGCCAGGTCGAACCGTTCTGGCAACTGAAAATCAAGCTGAATAGTTGCCAATTGCCATTGTCGACGTAACGCGTCAAGGACAAGGCAATCGATCTTTGGTCCGTAAAACGCTCCATCTCCAGCATTGACCTTGTAGTCGATATGATTGGCTTTGAGGGCAGCAGCGAGTGCAGCTTCGGCACGATCCCATGTCGTATCATCCCCAAGGCGTTTTGCCGGTCGGGTAGAGAGATAAAAACTGATCTCGCCAAAACCGAACGTCCGATAGACCTCGCTAATCATGCGCAACACACCATTGACCTCAGACTCAATCTGCTCCTGAGTACAAAAAATGTGCGCGTCATCTTGAGAAAACGAGCGTACCCGTGTCAAACCAGAAATCACCCCAGACCGCTCAAAGCGATGCAAGCGCGCAAAGTCAGCAACCCGGAGTGGCAAGTCACGATACGAACGTTTCTTAGCGGCGTAGATATACGTATGACCTGGGCAATTCATCGGTTTGACACCAAACGCTCGCCCTTCAATCTCAGTAAAAAAGATATTCTCTTTATAATTCTCGTAATGACCAGACCGATGCCATAAATCGACGTCAAAGATTTGCGGTGTGAGCACTTCCTGATAGCCGTAACGCTTGTATAAATTGCGGATATAGGCAATCAGTTCATTATAAATGAACGCCCCTTTGGGCAGGAAAAACGGACTTGCTGGAGCAATTGGGTCAAAGATAAAAAGCTCAAGTTCCTTTCCCAACTTGCGGTGATCGCGCCGCTTTGCTTCCTCCAGAAGAGCAAGATGTTGCCGGAGATCCTTCTCAGTTGCGAACGCTGTTCCGTAGATGCGTTGCAACATTTCGTTCTTTTCGTCACCACGCCAGTACGCTCCGGCAACACTGGTCAACTTGAAGGCGGGAATGTTGCCAGTCGCGGGCAGATGCGGTCCACGGCAAAGGTCCACGAACTCACCTTGCCGATAGAGAGAGATCGCTTCTTCTCCGGGGATACCAACAATAATCTCGGCCTTAAAATCCTCGCCCATCGAACGGAACAGACTCACTGCTTCATTACGGGGAATTTCCTCGCGAGAGATGGGAAAATTCTCAGCCACGATCTTCTTCATCTCGGCTTCGATCTTTTCCAAATCTTCTGGAGTAAAAGAACGCTCGAACTTGAAGTCGTAATAAAAGCCGTTTTCGATGACTGGACCAATAGTGATCTGCACTGAAGGAAAGAGACGCTTCGCTGCTTGCGCCATGAGGTGGGCGCAGGAGTGGCGCAGCACATCGAGCCCCTCGGCTGAGGCGAGCGGGATGAACTCAAGCTCACAATCCGTATCGAGCGAACGAGAAAGGTCAACGACTTTGCCGTTGACTTTGGCCGCAATGATCTCTTTGCGATTGGCGGGGACGAGTTCACGTATCACAGTGCCAGAAGCGACAGCGCGCTGCTCTCCTTTTGGCATCTGAACGATGATTTCACGTGAACCAGAACTCATAAAACTGTCAGCTTTCAGCGATTGGTAAGGCACTGCTCATTCAGCCATCAGTAGAATTTTCATTGCGTAGTTGCAAGCTGAAAGCATTACGATAGAGGGTGGTGAAAATAGGCGCGAGCGGGGTTGAACCGCTGACCCCTACCGTGTCAAGGTAGTGCTCTGCCACTGAGCTACGCGCCTGTAATCGCCAATTTTCACAGGAGCATCCTCACCACAAGAAGGTTATGCCCCCACTTCCGCTCTTCTTCCTCGTTATGACTCTCGCACTACGTTCACAGTAATGTTTCCCCGTACGTCGCTACTGAGATGAACAGGAACCGTGTACGTGCCAAGCTGCTTAATTGGTTCAACCAACACAATTTTGCGTCGATCAATCGCTACCCCTTGCGCAGTCAGTGCCTTCTCAATATCGATGTTTGTTACTGAACCAAACAAACGATCTTCTTCTCCAGCACGTGCAGCTATGGTTATCGACAAGGAAGAGATACGATCAACCAACCCTTGCGCTTTCTGACGATCTTTTTCTTTCTTGGTTGCAGCTAACCGCTTTTGATGTTCAAGCACATGCAGGTTGCGACGGCTCGCTTCGACCGCTAATCCCCGAGGAATAAGGTAGTTGCGCCCGTATCCAGGACGAACCTTGACTACTTCACCGATAGCCCCCAGGTTCGCAACATCCTCTTGTAAAATGACCTCCATAACAGCCCCTATTCTTACGGCAGCAAAAGAGAAAACTCAAGTTCAAGAACTCACGAGAAAGACAAAGCGCTCAAGTCTCTACCCCTCGCTGAGCACCATTTATAAACGTCGCGGTGTGTTACCCGTACGCTTATAGTCGTGTCGACACATACGGCACGATAGCAATCGACCGGGCTTGTTTAATTGCTCTGGTCAATTTTCTCTGATGCCAGGCACATGTGCCAGTGATGCGACTCGGGATAATCTTCCCACGCTCAGACACGAAGTCTTCTAACATACGCTGCTCTTTGTAGTCGATATTTGCACCTTTGTCGGCGCAGAAACGGCACACCTTGCGTCGCAACCGACGCCGGGTCGGGAATTTATCATCCGTTGCTTGCCCTCTACCGCGCTGTGGCCCTCTTTCTCCTCGTTGTTGTCTCGGTGGCATAGACGTAATCCTTATACAATTAGCAAAACTTGACGGAGACCAATTTCATTCACTAGAGCAACTATTGGGTATCTGCTTGAGGCTCTGCTTCAGCCGGAGGAGGAGTAGGCGGTGCGGCTGCCGCTGGTTGCGGAGTCGGGGCAGCAATCGGCACCTTACGTACAGCAGTAAGAAAACGCAGAACGTTCTCATTAATGCGAAGATTGCGTTCCAATTCTTTCACTACTGCTCCTGGGGCGTCGTACTCCAGTCGAACATAATATCCACGCCTCTGCTTCCTGATCAGATGGGCCAGATCTCGCATGCCCCACTCATCTATTTGCAGGACTGTCCCTTTCGCTCCTTCAACAATCTTTTGCATCCATCCACCTAGTTCCTTCACTTGAGTTTCTGGCAACTCTGGATGAAAAATGCACAACGTTTCATAACTCGGCATGCGTTCCTCCTGCCAATGCTCGGGCTCTTCTTTTACGCGTTACATGAACGGATGGTCGAAAAAGACCGTTGAATTTTCCTACGCTTCTAACTAGGGACGCTCTTCTTCCGGTGAGACCATTCCATTTACGGCTGCCATCGTTTTCTCAATTCCCTCACTGATCCACAATTCGACTGCGTTGGCAGCATTCTCCACCGCGGGGAGAATAGACGCTTCTTCTTGAGGAGTAAAGGGCTGTAAAACGAAATCGGCTGGGTCTTGGCGTCCAGGAGGACGACCGATACCCAACTTCACCCGTACGAACTCCTTACTTCCGAATGTTGCAATCAATGAGGCGACGCCACGGTTGCCTCCAGCTCCTCCACCTCCACGTTTCACCCGGATCCGTCCGAGGGGGAGGTCAAGATCGTCATGAATAATAATAAAGTCCGACAATTCCAAGCGATAGAAATCTCGTATCTGTACTGCCGCTTCGCCACTTCGGTTCATATACGTTTCGGGTTGAACCAGAAGAATTTTCTCCCCTTTACAATGACCATCACCAATCACCGACAGGAACATATGGCGCGAGAGGGGAATGTGCCAACGCTCGGCCAAAGTGTTTACTACCCAAAAGCCGATATTGTGGCGCGTTTTTCGATATTGCGAACCAGGATTACCAAGACCGATGATGACGCGCACCACAAAACCTTAGGAGAAAAGGACAAACGGGAAAGAGAGAACGAAAGAAAAAAAGGGGAAAAAAGCTTTACCTTCTTCCCCTTTTAACCACTTTCTCTTTTCCCCCATGAATTCAGTTATTTCTTTTCTGTTTTTGCCGCACTGGCCACAGGAGCCGCCGCAGGGGCTGCGGCTTCACCTTCAGCAGCTTCTGTAGCTGCAGGAGTTGCTGCCACCGCTAGCGATGCCACGATCACAACAGCATCGTCAGTGTCATATACCGCTTTTACACCAGCCGGGAGGGTAATTTGCGAAATATGCACGGCTCCGTGCAGAGCTAATTGCGTGACATCTATTTCGACAAACTCGGGAATTTCCCGTGGCAAACACTCGACGGTAATTTCTCGGCGTAGAGACTGTAGCACCCCACCAGCCGTCACTCCGGCGGCCTTGCCAACGAAATGCAGCGGTACCGTCACTTCAATTACTTTATTTACATCAACTTCGTAGAAATCGATGTGAACTGGCGCACTCGTCACCGGATGGCGCTGGACTTCTTTAAGCAACGCCAGCTTTTCATTGACGGCTGAGCCTGGGGCATTGAGCTGAATCAAATGTGAGCCTTCAAGGCCATCTAATTTGAAACGAAACTCACGCGCATCGACACAAATCGCCTCACCAGCTTTGCCTGGACCATAAAACACTGCAGGGACTTTTCCGTTCCGCCGGAGCCGACCAGAGTCACCTTTGCTTTTGACCTGGCGTGCTTCGACATGCAAAACAACTGTTTCCATATGCTCCTCATTACACAAACAACGAACTAATCGATTCTTCGTTATGAATACGACGGATCGCTTCTCCGATCAGCGGCGCCAGCGAAATAACCTTAATCTTTTCCGTATTCTGAGCCTCGGGACGTAACGGAATCGAATTGGTCACTACGAGTTCCTCAAGCACCGATCCGCGAATGCGCTCGATCGCTGGCCCGGAAAGAATGGGATGAGTACAACAAGCAAATACAGCTTGTGCACCCGCCTCATGCAGAGCCGCAGCCGCCGTAGTCAACGTTCCTGCCGTATCGATCATGTCATCAATGAGAACGGCAACACGACCTTCTACGTCACCAATAATATTCATCTCGGCAACATCAACATTCGCCTTTCCCGGTATTTTTGATTCGCCTTCCCGAGCTCGACGCTTATCGATGATCGCTAAGGACGCCCCTAACCGTTTGGCAAAGGCTCGTGCACGCTCCACCCCACCAGCATCAGGAGAGACAATGGTGATTTCTTGGCGCCCGACAATTGAGCGAATGTGGGGGAGAAGGACCGGCGCAGAAAACAAATTATCCACTGGAATATTAAAGAAGCCTTGAATCTGTCCAGCATGTAGTTCAGCGGTCAACACCCGTGAGGCTCCGGCAGTGGTCAACAAATCGGCTACGAGTTTGGCACTGATCGGCACGCGTGGCGCAACTTTGCGATCCTGCCGTGCATAGCCATAATAAGGGATCACTGCCGTAATGCGATTGGCAGAGGCTCGCTTAAAGGCATCCAGCATCAGCAACATCTCCATCAAATTATCGTTGCCGGGCGTACAGATAGACTGCATGACAAATACGTCGCCACCACGTACGTTCTCAGTGATTTCGACCGCAATCTCACCATCACTGAAACGACGAATGTCAGCTGCGCCGAGCGAAGTACCAAGGTAAGCGCAGATCTCCTTCGCTAAGGGGATATTAGAATTACCAGCAAAGATCTTCAGGGGTGCGTCTCGCATAATACTCCTCACCTGCTCGAAGACCAGAGAACTACACTGGGGAGGCAGGATTTGAACCTGCGAATGCCGGAGTCAAAGTCCGGTGCCTTACCAAACTTGGCTACTCCCCAACCTTAAAAGGCTCACTACACTCTGCTCAGCGTTCAACAAAAAGCAACACAAGGAGCTCAGTAGCGAGGACTCATGGTGTCTCTTTTCAAGCGTTTCGTCCTCACTTACCCAGTCCTCAGTCTTCAATCGTCAGCGTATATTTTTGGCTGATAGGTGATCGCTGAAGGCGAAGAATACGTAGCAGCTTTGCCCTGAGAAGTCTACGCCGGAATCAGCGGTCAGCGGTCAGCCATCAGCTTTCAGCTTCTGAGGGAGAGTGGGGATCTCTTCTTTCGACTGACGGCTGAGTGCTGACCGTTGACCGCTTTACTGTTTCAAATGCTCGACAACAAACGTCTTTCCCATCTCCCTGAGAGCGTGTGCCGCGTGTTCCGCCTGAGTCCTGACAGCAAACATGCCAAACACTGCTGAACCACTACCTGACATGAGGGCATGCTCAGCTCCTTGCCGGAAAAGCCGCTCCTTCAATTCAGCAATCAATGGGTGGGCTGGAATCACAGCACGTTCAAGGTCATTCACGAGCAGTTGTGCTTGGGGCCATTGTCCGGCGGTGAGTTCAATATGTTGACTATCGTTTCCTAGCGGGGGGAGTTCATCAAAGCGGCGATACGCCCACGGGGTTGATACCCCAAAAGGTGGCACAATCACGACAAACCATTTCGCTGGTAACGGCGGAACAGGCGTCAAGATTTCTCCGATCCCTTGAACACGTGCTGGCTTGCACGGAATGAAAAAGGGCACATCGGCTCCCAGTCGTGCCGCAAGGATGCACAGACGCTTTTCATCGAGCCCGAAAGAGAGAAGCGTATTGAGCCCTTTCAGCACCGCAGCAGCATCACTACTTCCACCCCCAAGTCCAGCACCAGCAGGAATGCGCTTACGAAGATGGATCACAATCCGTGCCTGTATGTTCGCCTCTTTGCACAACAGAGCAGCAGCTTTATAGGCCAGATTCGTCCCATCGGTTGGTAAGGTCGGATCATCGCACGTTATGGTAATGGTCTCTTCTTCGCTACTGACTACTGAATGCTGACTACTGACTACTTTTTTCCGTTCCCCGTTCCACGCTTCAATCTGAACCTCATCACACAAACTGATCGGGACCATCAGTGAATCAAGCAGGTGATATCCGTCTGGTCGTCGGCCAGTAATGCGCAAGAACACATTGATTTTTGCTGGGGCAAGAATACGCATGGCACTGATATGTAGCGGCTCGACGTTGCAGCCGGAAGCGCCCTATGAAAAAACAACAGTATGGATACATTCATGCAGGTCGCGGTCGATGCCGCACGTCAGGCTGGCGCGTTACTCAGAGATAACTGGCAAGAAGCCAAAACCATTGAGATCAAGACCGACATCGTCGATCTCGTTACTAATGTCGACAAAGCCTCAGATGCGTTGATCACTGGGATTCTGCGATCTCATTTTCCCGATCATCAGATTATTGCCGAAGAGTCATCAGTCTCAGGTCGGCCGAGTTCCTATCGCTGGTATATCGATCCTATCGACGGGACGACCAACTTTGCCCACTCATTTCCCCATTTTGCGGTATCGATCGGCTTGCAACACCAGGGACAGATGATTGTTGGCGTCGTTTACGATCCAGTCAAAGAAGAATTGTTCCGTGCTGTACGGGGGCAGGGCGCGACCCTCAACGACCGCCCAATTCATGTCTCAACCGCTCCGACTCTTGAGCAATCAATGGTGCTCACCGGCTTTCCCTATGACCGCCGCAAACGCAGTGCATACTATCTCCGTTTTTATCAAGCCTTCATGACGAGAACACAGGGAGTGAGACGCGTCGGCTCAGCGTCGTTGGATCTGTGTTATGTCGCCTGTGGCCGTGCCGATGCATTTTGGGAATGGCGACTTCATCCCTGGGACACCGCCGCAGGATCACTAATTGTTGAAGAAGCCGGTGGCAAGATGAGCGACTTCACTGGACAGTCGTTCGATATCCACGGTGAGCAAACCCTGGCGACGAACGGATTGTTACATCAGGAAACGCTTGGTGTATTGCAACAGGTATTGGCAATTCCAGAGTAGGGCTATTTCTCAGCGCCACGCGCCTCACGTATCCATTGGCGAACGCGGCGGAGCCAAGCGGTACTCGGCGAAGTTAGGCTTTCTGCAAGAAACTGCGTTGTCATGGTGCTCGTCAACAGCGGAAACGCAATGCTATTTTCAACTTCCGCGTATTGGCCGTTGGTTAAAGCAAAAAACTTTACCTGGTTATTTTTATATCGCCAAACTTCCAGAGTTCCGAGTCTTGCATAGATCGGGAATTTATTGAGAGAAGAACTGGTCTCGTCGACTTCGATGATCAAGTCTGGTGGTGGATCAACAGTGAAGTCAAGCTTCTTTTTTCCTCGGACCAGAGCTTCGTTTTGGATATAGAAACAAGAGTCTGGTTCAAGTCCTTTTTGCAAATCTTTACGTTTGAAAGTCGTTGAACCAAGACCTACTATGTCAATGTTCAACTCTTCTGCCACTACTTCGACTAAGAGAGCAAGAGTTCGATTTGGTCTTTCATGTCTTTCAGTAGGTACCATGATTTCTAGCGCTCCCTGGTCATAGGCGAAGTGTGCAGCGTGACTGTCACCCATATCCTCCAGCAGATGCTCGTAGGTTTCCCAACTGATGCCATACAGAATAATACGCTGGCCATCTTCGATCCAGCATTCTTCACCTGTAGGAGTTTCTAGTGGCTGTACTGAAGGAGTCGTTTCAACAGTCGTTTGCGTATTCATACCTCCTCCTGCGAGGAACCATCACCGAAAAGGATAGTGAGCTATTACCGTTTGAGCAATCTCACTTACCAGCAATAATCCGATGCATGCGATCAACCAATTGCGGCACTCGCCACTCGAATTCATTGGCTTTGGGGTTTGCGCCTGTGCCTTCAAGATACCCGCGATACAGTCCTTCAACAATGATCGCGTACTTCCACACTGCCATGCAGTAATAAAAAGTGAAATGTTTCATGGTACGGCCAGTCTTTTGCTCATAGCGAGCCAGCAATTCTTCACGCGTGTGGAATCCAGGTTGTGAGGTAATGTAATTGCTCTCTTTCGGCTCAGGATCAGGCGGATCTCCCGTTGGTCCCCAAAAGCTCAGGACCCAGCCAAGATCGGCAAGAGGATCGCCAAGGGTCGCCATTTCCCAATCGAAAATCGCCACTAATCGCGTCGAAGGCGGTGGTGGTGCGAACATCACGTTATCGAGTTTGTAGTCTCCATGAACAATACTTGTCGCACTCTGTGGCGGCAGATGAGCCTGTAGCCATTGCGTCACTTCCTGTATGCCTGGCAACGGGCGCGTCCGTGGGAGCGTCAACTCAAGCTGCCCGATCCACCGCCGCAGTTGCCGTTCAAGGAATCCTTCCGGTTTTCCCAGGTTCGCCAACGGGGTCTTTTGCCAATCGACCGCGTGCACTTCGACAAGCGCATCAATCAGTTCTTCACCAATCTTCTGGCGGTCAGCAACCGCATTAAACTCCGGTGGCAGTTGTTCGCGAATGACAATGCCGGCCATGCGTTCCATCAAATAGAACGGCACACCGATAATCGAGCGATCCTCGCACATCACTGCCGGTTTTGGTACGCGCACCCCGGTTGGGGCTAGTCCCGATAACACGCGAAACTCACGTCCCATGTCATGCGCCGTCGGCAGAAGATCACCACGCGGTGGGCGACGGAGGACCCACTGTTTCGGTCCCCACGAGACATAGAACGTTTCGTTGGAAAATCCAGCTTGGTGTTTTTCGACTTTCAACTCACCTGCTTGCGGCGGCAAGTGTTGACGTAAGAATGTTTCCAGTGCGTGGACGTCGATCAGACCTTCAAGTTGCGAACTCATCGTCTCCTCTTTGTGATAAATTCTTCAAGCTTTCAGCGATCAGCTTTCAGCAATCAGCCGGACGGAAAAGCTGAACGCTGAGAGCTGACGGCTGATAGCGTCTAAATCCCAAAAAACTTCTGCGCATTACTTCCCAAAATCTTGTCTACTGAAGCTGCGGGCAGACCCGAGAGCAGCTTGCGGGCTTTCTTCATCGGTTCGACGAAGCCTTCAGCATGTGGGTAATCAGAGCCAACGAAGAACCGCTCATCACCAGCAAACTGTACCATAATCGGAAACATCTGCTCTTCAGGATCACCGTTGATCCAGATGTTCTGCGCAAAATACTCACTCGCCGTTTTCTTCATCTGCGAGGTATGCTGCATGTATTTGAAGCGATAGTTGAGCCGTTCAAGCCACTCGCCAACCCAACCTGACATCGCTTCAATCGTCGCTACCCGTAGCTTGGGAAAGCGCTCAAACACACCATCGTAGACCATGGTCGTCAACGCCATGCGTGGGTCTTGAATGACATTCATGGTCACGAACATGAAACCAGGATCACGATCTTCGTACCACTGACTGCCGGTGTAATGACGATGACCAACCAAATGAATACCGACACTGAGGTCGAGGTCCTGCACTGTCGCCCACACGGGATCGAGATCAGGATGACCAAAACTACGCCCTTTGATTGGCATGGCTGCGACAAAGAGCGTCTTACAACCCAGCTTAGCGACACGCTGCAACTCTTTCACTGCCAGTTGCGGATCACGTAACGAGATGTGAGCGGCAGGAAACAGACGGTTCTTCTGCGAGGCAGTAATCTCGAATGCCCAGGTGTTATAAGCACGACACAACGCATCTGCGACCAGTGGGCTCTCGACACCACCTTCCCACAGCAAGCCCATGGTTGGATAGAGAATTTGTAAATCGATTCCCTCGTCATCGAGGAACTGCACGCGCTTGCCCATATCCTGCCACTCGGCGTTGTACATCAAGATCGGGTCGAAGTTGCTGAGGTTACGACCTTCTTCCTTTTGGCCATAGGCAACAACAGCCGACAGCAGTTCTTCAACATTGACGATGCGCAACCGTCGCCCTTCGACCATCAAGGCGGGCTTACCCGTCGCCGGGTCTTTCACCACCCGCATCGCTTGTTCACGAAATTGCGGATCAATGTAGCGATCAAACAAATCGAGCGGTTCCATAAAGTGACTATCGCCGTCGATCACTGGCATAATGCGTCCTCCTTACTCGTAATACGCTCCACGATGAAACATCTTGGTCTCGCCTCGCAACGACTGTCGTAGTTGGCACGTGGCATCAACATTCACATTCAGTCCTTCAGCATCGAGAACAACACCATAATCATGCCGTGCCGCTTCACGCGTGACAAATCCGCCACGGACATCCTTCTCGACCAGGGCTATATCACGATCGAGCGGGTTTCCCCATCCACCTCCCCCACAAGTGAGCAATCGTAAGAGATCACCTTTGCGAAGTTTGATCCCTTCAGTGAGCGGCACAATCTCGCGTTCTTCAGGAGTTCCTGGATTCACGAGAATACGTCCCGGACGCCCAGACTGTCCGCCATTCACGCCCCACGGCGGATATTTGACGTTCTCCATACGATTGGCAAAAACCGCTTCTTCCGACAGAATGCGAATGTCGCGAATGATGCCACAGCCACCACGGTACGTTCCTGGCCCGCCAGAATCGGAACGAATCGCGTAACGTTCGATACGAATTCCGAGTTCCATCTCTGCATATTCGGCTGGATAATTTTTCTGCGCAACAAAATAGACGGCATCAATTCCATCAGCAAATGGGCGTGCGCCAAAACCAACCGCCACTCCTTCAATGCAGAGCGTATACTCACCAGTTGTGGGGTTGAGACTGCGGAGCATGTAGATAACGTAGACGGGCGATGCTGCGGAAGCATTGCCGCCTGTCGCTTTCGCCAACGTCCCTAAGACACACGCATTGACACGAATCATGGTGTTCGAGCGCATCCCAACCGGCGCTGGAAATTGCGGACTCACTAGACTTCCAGGACGAACGGTCACTTCATCCATCGCTCGCGCAAAGCCATCGTTCAGCATGATGGTCGGATCATCTGCCGTCAGGTACAGCCCATGCATCAGCTTTGGCACGCTCTCATGCATGATAAAGTTGACCGCACCTTGGGCTTGGTCAGAGGTATCCGTGAAATCAAGAGTGACCTTGTCCCCATGTTTCTGTAACGCCATAGTCACTGACAGTTCCTTGTTGCTGACGCCATCACCATCCAAATAATCAGTGAAGCGATAGGCGCCGTTAGGAACACGTGCAGCAAGCGCAGCACGAACAGCCTGTTCACTCTCATCGATGATCTGGTCAAACGCCGTAATCGTCACCCCGTAACCAAAACGTTCGACCATCTCAGCCAAACGCTTCTCTCCCATACGGCACGCAGCCATCAGCGCGCGAATATCGCCACGTAAGATGTCAGGGAAACGAGAATTGCGCACGAATAGACGGAAGACTTCTTCGTTCAGTACCCCTTCACGATAAATACGAATCGGCGGCACGATGATGCCTTCATGGAAAATCTCCGTCGCTGACGGTGAGATGCTCCCTGGCACGATACCACCAATATCCCAAAAATGGCCCCATACTAAAGCGAAACCAACACAATCATCTTCCACAAACACCGGGGTCGTGAACACCATATCCGGAGCATGCGACACGCCACCACCAGAACCGTGGCAGTCGTTGTACCAGTACAGATCAAGTGGACGCATGGTCTCCGGTGGATACTCACGGAAGATACACTCCATCAGATTCGCACCAAGCGGCAGATTAGTGCCGTACACCATGCGCCCTTCACGAGTGAAGAACGAAGCAAAGTAGTCTTTCTTCTCACGAATAAACGGCGACATCGCTGTCCGTTCGATAAGTGCTTCCATCTCTTGGCGAGCGGAACGCAATGCACCTTTGACCAGTTCGAGGGTAACAGGATCGACGCGGACTCGTTCAGATCCGATGTCGGAAGTCACTTCATGTTTACGCGCGGCTTGAGTCATATAAGACCTCCACTGTCCGCAATCCCCTCTCCCTCCCAGGGAGAAGGCTAGGGTGAGGGTGAGGGTGAGGGTGATTTCACCTCAGATTCACTCGCTATCCCAAGGAACAAGCGCTGCCTTTTCAGCTCCTCGAAAATCTTCTCCAAGACGACTTCGATATCCGTCAGTACTTCATGATTCCAAAAACGAATCACACGATAACCTAATTGAGTAAGCACACGAGTTCGCTCCTCATCCGCTTCTCTCTGGTTCGCATGTTGGCCACCATCAAGCTCTATTATCAAATGGCACGCTACACAACAAAAATCGACGATAAAGGAGCCAAGGGCATGCTGGCGACGGAACTTTGCGCCACTGACCTCTCTCGAACGGAGATGCTGCCATAGTTTACGTTCGGCGTCAGTTTGGTCGTGGCGGAGGTGGCGGGCTCGATTTTTGAGTATAGGGTGCAATCGTGTCATCGTGTTTTCCTTCAGGTTCTTTCAGGGTATGGAAAAACCTAACGCTGTAGCTGATACTCTGCTTTTCACCCTCACCCTAGCCCTCTCCCTACGAGGGAGAGGGAATTGATACGTCCCTTCCTACTACTAGAGTCCCAAACTTATCCACCTTCGCCTGCTGACCAGGAAAGATCACCGTTGTGGTATCAAGCTGCTCAACAATCGCTGGACCATCGATCGTCTGATCCACACACAACTCGTTCCGTCGATAACACGGTGTCGTCACCATTCCACCAGCCTCAGCAAAATACACTGAGCGAGACGCGAAAGGTGTCGCAAAACTACGCCCACTCACAACCTGTGGTAGTGTAAGCGACGTGAGCATTCCTACAGCACGAACGCGTACATTGACAACCTCGACCGGCGTATCCTCTAAAGCGTAGGTATACAATTGTTCATGTTTGCGATGAAACGCACGTTCCAAATCATGCAACATTTCGTGGCTCACTGCTCGATGATGTGTTTCCACTGTCAACTCAACCCCTTGCCGGGCATAGCGTAGATCCGCGGCCCAGACAAAAGAGCGACTCGCGGGCGGAATGCCTTCGTTCTCTAACCAGTGAGCGGCTTCTGTTTCTAATCGAGCATATACTTGCGTTAGCGTAGACAAATCGTAGTTCGGTCCACGCTGCAAACAGGTTTGCACATAGTCATTGGCCAGATCAGCAACCAGCAAACCCAGTGCGGACAACGCACCTGGTTGTGGGGGAATCAGCACAGTGGGGATACCAAGAATCTGAGCCAAGGCACCAGCATGTAGTGGACCAGCACCACCAAACGCCATCAAAGCGAAATCGCGTGGATCATAGCCTTTCTCAATCGACACCACACGCAAAGCGCCAGCCATGTTGTTGTTGATGATTTTAAGGATACCATCGGCGGCGGCGCGCAGATCAAGTCCGAGCGGTCGGGCAATGCGTTGTGCAATGACTTCCCGTGCTTTCTGCTCGTCAAGCGTGACTTCGCCACCGAGCAGATATGGCGGAATACGTCCAAGCACAAGGTTCGCGTCTGTCACTGTTGGTTCTTCGCCACCACGTCCGTAGCACGCCGGTCCAGGATCAGCCCCGGCGCTACGTGGTCCGACGGTCAAACTTCCTGTCGCCGATACCGAAGCAATACTGCCACCGCCGGCACCGATAGTATGAATCGCTACCATCGGCACTTGTAATGGAAACGGACCAATCTCTCCTTCAGTGGTGGTCTCAGCTTTCCCATTGCTAATCAGACAGACATCTGCGCTGGTACCGCCGATATCGATCGACATCAAGTTGTTCATACCCGCGCTACGCCCAACGAATTGTGCACCAATCACCCCTGCTGCAGGGCCAGACAAAGCCACATGCACAGCCTGGCGGGCTGCAGTCTCAGCGCCGAACACACCACCGTTCGACTTCATAATCAGTAGTGGGGCGTGAATCTTTTCTTCCACGAGACGCTGCTCTAGTTTTCCCACATAACTGCTTACGGCAGGTTGTACATAAGCGTTGAGGACTGTGGTCATGGTCCGTTCATACTCGCGAAAGATCGGCAGGACTTCATGCGACAGAGAAACAAACGCCTCTGGATGAGTTTCACGTATACGAGCCCGGGCCTGTTCCTCATTGATAGGATTGGCGTAGGCGTGAATAAAGGAGACGGCAACAGACTGGACACCCGCCTCACGCAAGAGTGTACCGATCTCACGGCAACGCTGTTCATCAAGTGGTGCCAGCATCGACCCGTTGTGATCCAGGCGTTCAGCCACCTCAAAGATCCATTCCGGTGTCACCGGACGTGGCGGTTTGATCCATGAATTGAGATTAGCTTTACGCGGGACATCGTGCCGTCCAATTTCCAGCACGTATTTGAAACCATCGGTCGTTACGACCGCTGTCTTCGCCCCCTTCCCTTCGAGGATCGTATTGGTTGCGACTGTGGTTCCATGAAACACATGGCTCAATTCGTTGGCATTGAGATGAGCAAGTTGCAACACCTTACGCACGCCATGCAAAAACCCCTCAGACGGATCAGTCGGAGTAGACGGTGTTTTCGTCATCCACAGCGCACCAGTTTGGCGATCGATTAAGATGATGTCAGTGAACGTTCCACCGACATCGACACCGAGGGCGTAGCGAGATGCTGCATCTCTTTGCATAAGTGGCCAATAGGCATAGCAAGTCTTGGGCTGGGTTTGTAGAGCGGAGGGGCTTTGTGCGCACGATCTCTTTTTCCACGGTTTACACCGTGGGCTACAAGAATACCGCCCTTCCAGGGCTCGCTGATTTGAACCCCGCCAGGGGTGAGCTGCTGTAGCCATCCCTGTAAGGGTCGGTTGACTACCGTCGCATCGCCAGAATCCGCGCAGTCGATACGTGCGTTTGTTTTTTGCCACTCAGTTTGTGAGGTACTGGCTTCTTCGGCCCGCGTTTGGACTTGGTG
>VGTJ01000088.1 GCA_016874775.1 Deltaproteobacteria bacterium | reverse complement strand
CCTACAGGTCTCCGACGATGAGTTTCAAGCGCTCAATATCAAACCCGGTAAGTTTCATGGCGATTGGAACTATACGCTTCTTCCTCGCTCTTAATCGGTAACTTAATTCTTGCCCATGCCTAAGCGCTCGCGTTCAGGAAGCGTCTCAATCGCAGCAGTTAATTTTTCCACGAGTTCCTTTCCCTCAACCGATGCAAGTGGATCTTTGAAAGAGCGGGCCCCAAATTCCTCTTGCGTTTTCCGCCACTCTTCTTCAGATGCCGGAGTTAAATCTTCAAGACTCAGAAGAGTCGCTTCACTCACTTTTTGATCAACACGGTAGTATTCTGGAAGCGGTACGCCGAGCTCTGAAGCCATTTCTTCCGGCGACGCCTCTCTTCCTAAGCGGCCAGCAAGGCGAGTACGAGCAACGGCCATTTTTCGGCCCCACGCACGCACCGAACGACTGACCCAGTCGAGCGAGCGCAGGTATTCCATGATCTCCCCTTGAATGCGATAACGTGCATATGTCTGAAATGCGACCCCACGCCGTTCGTCATAGCGCTGTAGCGCCTCAAGAAGTCCGACAATACCCGAATGGATGAGCGAACCGAGATCGACTCCTGGAGGTAGACGGCGGTGAATACGTTCAGCGACGAGGCGAACCAAAGGCATATGAGCTTCAAGGATTTCGTCGCGCGTTTTCTTCTCCAGTGGCTGACTCGTAGCGGTTGCTTCTAGTTTGGCCACTGGTTCAGTTTGATTGTTCTTCTTATCCCGACGTTGTTCTTTCTCCTGACTTTGAGACGTCTGACTTGCACGCAACTTTTTAGGAGTGTGATTTTCCAAGAGCAGGACTTTGCCTTTTCTGGTAGCGGTTTTTCCGGATTTTGCGGCGACAAGTGCCATCCCCTATATACCCCCCGTCTGGTGTATATTTTTTTCGCGTTCGATTATTAGCAATGCGAACAAGCGAGAGTAGAGCAATCCATATGCCATTCATCCCTTACTTAAAGTTTACCGACGAAAGATATTAATGATGAAGATGTTTTTCTACCTCTTGTTTATGAGTCTAAAAAGAGATTGATAAAAAAATAACGGAACAAAAGGAATCATTGACCTTGCTAAGATAAAATCCTGATAAAAATCGGTACTCTACAGAGGCGGCAAAAAAGTGCCAGTTTTTGCCAAGGGGTAAGATTTACCTTTTTCTTTCTCTGGGGCAATTTCACATAAGTTTTGCTGCCCTTTACACCTAGATCACACCCTTCTTTCACTGGCATCGGAACAAATGGCCGTGGGTTTGAAAGCAAAGTCTTCTGTCAACACGGAAAACCACAACATATTGTGGAAGAAAGAGTACGGAACCAAATATATTGATTTGTGGGCATCCGTAATACAGTTCTACAGCCTAAGTGCCGACATAGAAATGGAGAGAGGAAAGAAGAAACAAAACCACCTGAAGCAAACGAAGCGGAGGTCAGAAGTGCAATTCACACAAAGTGACTTTTCTTCGTAATATATCGTGTCCTCTGTCAATGTTCTGTCACGGCCTATTTGTCTGAAGCGGATAGGACCTTGACCTGCGCTTTTGGTTTGTGAGAGTTTTTGGTGAAGAGAGGGGTTATCTCATCAGCTAGTGAGGTTCGCATAACGAGTGGTGAACTCTTCTATCCGTCGTTGGAGAAACAGCTCACTTTGACTGGCGCAAAACACCTATGGTACCTTGGGTACAGGATTCGCTTCGTGGGGCTTTCCAGAGAAACAGTCAGGATACTTTCCCGATGGCATACGCGACTTCCTTCTATGTCACACTCCGGCATTTCACCCTTCCTCTTGGAATATACCAGCACTGTTGTCACTAAGAACTGATGATTTATGAGTATGCCAGCTATGGTTCCTCCTCCGCTGTTTATTGGTGAACATCCACTCATGCAGAAAATCTATGCAATGGTTCATCGAGTGGCTACCACCGATGCTACCGTTCTAATTACTGGAGAGAGTGGCACGGGAAAAGAATTAGTGGCACGCTCGATTCACAACCTCGGTGCACGCGCGACGCATCCATTTGTTGCCATCAACTGCGCTGCCCTTACAGAAGAGTTACTTGAGAGCGAATTATTTGGCCATGTTCGCGGTGCGTTTACTGGGGCGTCGTCTTCTCGCATCGGGATGTTTCAGTTAGCTGATCACGGCACCATCTTTCTTGATGAAATTGGCGAGATGCCTATTAGTCTGCAAGCCAAGTTACTCAGAGTCCTACAGAGCAAAGAAATACGGCCTGTTGGTGCGGACCGTGTCACAGCCGTCAATGTCCGCGTAATTGCTGCTACCAACAAAGACCTGAATCGAGAAGTGGAGAAAGGGACCTTCCGCGAAGATCTCTTCTATCGACTGCAGGTCATTCCGATTCACTTGCCACCACTACGAGCACGCCGCTCAGATATTCCGTTATTAGTCCGCTACTTCTTAGACAAGAATCGGCATAAATATAGCAACGCCCTGCAGATCTCGGACGACGCAATGGTCTATCTCTGGGAGTACGATTGGCCCGGTAACGTCAGAGAACTGGAAAACCTCGTCGAGCGCATGGCAATTCTCAGCGACACCGGGTTGCTCATCCCTGAAGATCTCCCCCCCCCATGTACGTTCCTTTATTTCAGAGAAAAAGCTGCCTCATCCTGATTTCAGTGATGGGGAAGTTAATCTCCGTGAAGTTCTTGAACAATTTGAGGGCCGTCTCATTGATGAGGCCCTACGGAGGACAAACGGTAACAAGACCGCAGCAGCGCAAATGCTCGGCTTGAAACGTACGACATTAGTTGCCAAACTACGTCGTAAGAAAAGCGGGACAGCGCTACTTTCTCTCACTGAGGAGAGTAGCTCAGCACTTGCACCATAGGAGAGACTCACAATGACCATGGACAAAGCACAGCCTTCTTCAGCACCCTCTGCTACTGTGCTTGTGGTGGACGACAACAAGGATGCGGTGGATATTATTGCCCGCCTTCTTGCTCAACATAACCTTACCGCCCTACGTGCATATAGTGGGCAAGAATGTCTTGAGCTTATTCGTCACCACACTGTAGATGTAATCGTCCTCGACGTTATGATGCCTGGAATGGATGGCCTCGAAGTCTGCCGTCATTTAAAACAGGTCGCTCCCACGCCACCGATTATTTTGCTCACTGCAAAAGATGATATGGCAACCAGGTCTGCCGGAATGGCTTTGGGCGTCAGTGAGTTCGTCGTCAAGCCAGTCAATAATCGCGATCTTATTGCCAGGATCAAGACTCAGCTTAGTACACGACAGTGGGAACGCGAACTCGACCAAGCTTCCGCAGCTATTGATCGATCAAAAAAGTCAGACGGGTAGTCCCCCATCAATCCTTCAAGTGCGGAAAGGCCTCGCACGTGGAGTCTGATTATTTTCCGTGCAAGGCTCCCTTCTCAGGCTCGCTTCCTCATTGATTGCTTCTGTCCCCTCTGACACAATAGCCCCTTTCACGAGGGTGACATGAACATTGCTGCAGTGAGAGGGTTTCGCGACATATTGCCGGAAGAAACTGCCTTGTGGCAGGTACTTGAAGCTCAGGCACGGACTTCCTTTGCCGCCTATGGCTTCTCGGAGATCATTGTCCCGATCATCGAGAAGACCGAGCTATTTGCCCGCGCGATCGGCGAAACCACGGATATTGTTGAAAAAGAGATGTATACATTCATCGATCGCGATGAATCTTCCCTGACGTTGAGACCAGAAGGCACCGCATCGGTGATTCGCGCCTACATTGAGCACAGTGTGCATCATAAAGAACCCGTGTCGAAACTGTTCTATATCGGTCCGATGTTTCGTCGTGAGCGACCACAAAAGGGTCGCTATCGCCAGTTTCATCAGATTGGCGCAGAAATTTTAGGGCGTGATGATGCGCTGATCGATGCCGAGCTGCTGCTCATGCTCAATGACTTGTTCAAAGCCTTGCAGCTTGAGGTCTCGGTAGATGTCAACTCACTAGGGTGTCCAGTGTGTCGTCCACGGTTTCGTGAGAGCTTGCAAGCCTTTGGTGAGAGCAAACTCGCGCAGCTGTGTGGCAATTGCCATAACCGACTCCACCGCAACCCCTTGCGTATCCTTGACTGTAAGGAACCTGGGTGCCGTGAAGCCACCAAAGATGCACCGGTGCTGAGAGATTTTCTCTGCGAGCCGTGTCGGACACATTTCACCAAAGTCGAAACCTGTCTTCGTCAGGAGAATGTCACGATCACCGTGAATCCTCGCCTGGTGCGTGGGTTAGATTACTATTGTCGGACCTCATTTGAGATCATCGCCCACGGTCTCGGATCGCAAAATGCTGTCTGTGGTGGTGGTCGCTATGATGGGCTCGTCGAACAACTGGGCGGACCGGCGATCCCTGGCATCGGCTTCGCGATAGGGGTTGAGCGCTTGATCATGCTGTTGCAGGCGCAGGAGCGTAACCTCCAAACTGGTCCTGATGTCTTCGTCGCTCCGTTGGGCGAAGCAGCCGAAGGACAGGCATTTGCTCTGGCGCGACGATTGCGACAAGAAGGGTATCGGATCGAGCTTGAAGGTGGTGGTCGCGGCCTCAAAGCGCAGATGAGGCGTGCAGATAAACTCAATGCCCGCCATGTGCTTATTCTCGGCGAGAATGAAGTAAATGCTGGCAAAGGCACGGTTCGTGATATGCAAACCAGAGCGGATCGGCCTATGGCGGTTGACCTGGCACTTCCTGCGCAGGCGCTGATCAACGCAATTCGTGGGAATTCGTGAAATACGCTATCAGCTATCAGCTGTCGGCTATCAGCCAAAGAGCCCAGAATAAAACTTCCAGTCGGGTGTTACGCCTGAAGGTCAAGTTTTTTCTCAGAGCTGACCGCTGAAAGCTGATGGCTGAAAACTAAAAACTGAAAGCTGAGGACTGTTTCTGTGGAATCGTTAGGAAGTTGGCAACGAAGCTATTATTGTGGAGAACCGCGACCGACCCACGTGGGCCAAGAACTCACTGTGATGGGATGGGTGCACGCTCGGCGAGATCATGGCGGGGTGACGTTTATCGACTTGCGCGATCGCTCTGGCCTTCTCCAAGTTGTCTGTAATCCGCAGGTAAGCGTACCTGCACACGAAACCGCCAAGGATGTCCGCACGGAGTATGTGTTGGCGGTGCGTGGTCGACTGAGCCCGCGATCCCCAGAAACGATCAATCCCAACTTACCGACCGGTGGGGTCGAGTTAATGGCGGATGAAGTACGAGTGCTTAATTCTGCGCGGACTACGCCGTTTCCTATTGAAGATGAAACCGATCCGGCAGAAAACACGCGCCTACGCCATCGCTATCTGGATCTGCGGCGGCCAAAAATGTTCAATAATCTCTACCTGCGTCATCGTCTAGCGAAGATCGTGCGTGATTACTTCGACAGCGAAGGCTTCTTAGAAGTCGAGACGCCCTTCCTCACTCGTAGTACACCTGAAGGCGCACGTGACTATTTGGTACCAAGTCGCGTCAACCCTGGGGCGTTCTATGCCTTGCCGCAATCGCCACAGCTCTTTAAACAGCTGTTGATGGTCTCCGGGTTCGACAAATATTTTCAAATCGTGCGCTGTTTCCGCGACGAAGACTTGCGCGCTGATCGCCAACCTGAGTTTACCCAGATTGACGTGGAGATGTCCTTTGTTCGGCCAGACGATATCTACCGTCTGACCGAGGGTATGGTCACCCGCGTCTGTCGAGAAGTCAAAGGGATCGACGTACCGACACCGTTTCCGCGCATGACGTATACCGAAGCCATGGCGCGCTTTGGCAATGACAAACCAGACATTCGTTTCGGCTTAGAAATCCAAGAGGCGACCGAATTATTTGGCGCTACGGATATTCAAGTTTTCAAGGATGTCATCGCCAAAGGTGGGATTATTCGCGGAATTGTGATTCCCCAGGCCTCCCTCTCACGCAAAGAGATCGATGATCTCGTCCCACAAGCAGTGAGTTTCGGCGCAAAAGGCCTCGCCTGGTTCCGACTTGCCGAGGCTGGCTGGCAATCTCCGTTGGCAAAGAACGTCAGTGAGGACCAGAAAGGCAAAATCGCTGCAGCACTTGGCTTAAAAACTGGCGACCTTGTCTTGCTGATTGCTGATACGGAAAAAACCGTCTGTGACGTGCTTTCTCGATTGCGCTTGTCCCTTGGTGAGAAACTTGGACTGATTCCGAAAGAGAAATTCCAATTCTTGTGGGTGACAGATTTTCCGCTCCTGGAATATGATCCCGATGCCAAGCGCTATGTAGCGATGCATCATCCGTTTACCTCACCTCAAGAGGCGGATATTCCGCTTCTTGAGACCAATCCTGGGAAGACCCACGCTCTTGCGTATGACCTCGTCCTTAATGGCGTAGAGCTCGGCGGTGGCAGTATTCGGAACCACCGTCTTGACGTGCAACAGAAGGTGTTTGCGGCCCTTGGCATTGGTGAAACCGAAGCGCAGGAGAAGTTTGGTTTTCTTATGGAAGCGCTGTCATTCGGTGCACCGCCACACGGCGGCATCGCCTTTGGCTTTGATCGCATGGCGATGTTATTCGCCGGAGCTGATTCTCTACGCGAGGTCATCGCGTTCCCGAAGACTGCTAAAGCCACATGTATGATGACGCAAGCACCCAGCACGGTTGATCCCAAGCAACTGCGGGAGTTGAGTATTAAGGTCGACCTCTAGTACCGTGTCTCGCAACTTCGTGAAAAGTTGTAGGGCATGCGAAGCGCGCCAACTGACTGGTGCGTGGTACGCGCCCTACGATGTCACCGCCAATGAATTTGCGAGACACGGTATTAGCACTGTCTAGCGTCTAGGAGTCGAGAAAACCACGAACAACATTTTTTTGACTCTAGACTCAAAGACTCTGGACTCTGGACTCCTTTTTCGTTTCTTTCCTCGCCTTTTTTCCCAAATAGCCACCGTGATGAAACTTGGCGTAGTCGGCTTTGGTGAACTTTTTCTTTTCCATCAATACCACCGCAAGTGCATCCGCTAAGGCGAGCATCGCGGTGGTACTCACAGTTGGTGTGAGACCCAGTGGACAGGCTTCTTTGACCGACCCGATACATAACACGACATCGCTTTGATGAGCGATTGGTGAGATACGGTGGCCAGTAATCGCGATCAAGTGCATGCCATTCAGCCGTTTTGCTCTGGCGATGGTCTCCAATACCTCTCGCGTTTTTCCACTGTTGGAGAAGGTAATCAACACATCATGTTTGGTGACAAGGCCGAGATCGCCGTGGGCCGCTTCGCCGGGATGTAAGAAGCACGCCGGGGTGCCGGTCGAGGACAGTGTTGTAGCAAGCTTCTGCGCAATAATCCCGGCCTTCCCCATTCCTGTGGTAACGACTTTGCCCTTGCAGCGTTGGAGCATCTGCAAGGCACGGAGAAAATGTTCGTCTAACGTAATTGCACGAATTGCAGTTGCTTCTGCTTCAAGAACCGCTCGCGCCCGAGCGAGTGTCGCGGTGATTCCCACCAATCCTTTTTTCTGCACCATCCGCGAATTCCCAACCCCCGATTCCTATTTTTGCCACCGCGCCATAAGCCCACGCGCTGCAGCTTTTCCACTCCGACGACTCGCTGAGCTTTGTGAAGCACCCGTTGCTCGGGTCGGCGCTGATTTTTCTGGTTTCTTTGTCACAACCGGTATTGTCACACTCTCGCCAGATTTCAGACCAAGACTCTGCTGTTCGAGTGCGTGCAATTGATCTCGCAAGAGCGCAGCTTGCTCGAATTCTAGTGCCGCAGCTGCGTGTTTCATTTCCTTACGGGTTTGCTCGATACGCGTTGCCAGCTCCTGCGCCGAGAGATATTCCGCTTCGGTTTCCGCTGCGATCGGCACCTCGACATAATCGGCATCGTACACTCTCACCAGGGGTGAAGTAATCGCTTTACGAATACTCTGGGGAGTAATGTTGTGTGCTTCATTGTATGCCGACTGAACCCGACGACGACGTGCTGTCTCGCTCATCGCCCGGTCCATGGAATCCGTCATCTTATCAGCATACATGATGACGGTCCCTTTCACGTTCCGTGCTGCGCGCCCGATAGTCTGAATCAACGAACGCTCAGAACGGAGATAGCCTTCCTTGTCCGCATCAAGAATAGCAACCAGAGACACCTCGGGAATATCGAGCCCTTCACGTAACAAGTTGATACCAATCAAGACATCGAATGTCCCACGTCGGAGCTCGCGGAGAATTTCGACGCGTTCGATAGTGTCAATATCCGAATGCAGATACCGCACCTTGATGCCCAGCTCCTGGTAATACTCGGTGAGGTCTTCTGCGAGTCGTTTGGTCAGTGTTGTCACTAAGACCCGCTCGCCAGCCGCGAGGCGTAAGCGGATCTCTTCAAGCAAGTCATCAACCTGAATTTTGGCAGGACGCACGATCACTTCTGGATCGATCAGACCAGTCGGACGAATTAACTGCTCAACTACATGCTCATCACTTTGCTTACGCTCATAATCACCTGGTGTCGCTGAGACATAGATCACTTGTTGCGATCTTTTTTCAAACTCATTGAAACTCAACGGGCGATTATCCAGCGCCGAGGGCAAGCGGAATCCAAACTCGACCAGCGTCGTTTTTCGCGAGCGGTCCCCGCGATACATCCCACCGATTTGCGGCACGGCAATGTGACTCTCATCAATAAAGAGCACGTAATCTTCAGGAAAATAGTTCAACAGGGTAAACGGCGGCTCTCCTGGGGCACGGCCATCAAGATGACGCGAGTAATTTTCAATCCCTGGACAAAAGCCCATCTCTTCCAGCAACGCCAAATCGTAGAGGGTGCGTTGTTCCAGTCGCTGCGTTTCAAGCAATTTATGTTCGCCCTGCAACTGCGCAAGCCGCTCGTTGAGTTCCTCACGAATGCCGCGCACCGCTTTCTTCATTCGGTCTGAAGTGGTGACATAATGGCTTGCTGGATAGAGTGCGACCTTATCAAGGCGTCGTAGGACTTTCCCGCGCAAGGGATCGATCTCAGCGATTTTATCGAGGGTGTCGCCGAAAAACTCAAACCGTAACGCTTTTGATTCTTCGTACGCTGGAAAGACTTCAACAACATCGCCTCGCACCCGAAATGTCCCACGATGAAAATCCATGTCGTTGCGTTGGTACTGAATGTTCACCAACTTGCGCAGCAGCGCATCGCGTTCGACCTGCGTATTCTCTTCAGCAAAGAGGATCAGATCAAAATATGACTCTGGCGAGCCAAGACCATAGATACACGAGACGCTGGCGACAATGATCGTATCACGCCGCTCCAAGAGCGCCTTGGTGGCGGAATGGCGCATCTTATCGATCTCTTCGTTAATCGCCGCATCTTTTTCAATGAAGGTATCTGTCGAAGGTACATACGCTTCGGGCTGATAGTAATCGTAGTAACTGACGAAATAGCGTACCGCGTTTTCAGGAAACAACTCTTTGAATTCAGCGTAGAGCTGAGCAGCAAGGGTTTTATTCGGCGCAATCACTAACGCTGGACGATTCACCCGCGCAATCACATGCGCCATCGTGAATGTCTTGCCCGAGCCTGTCACGCCTAAGAGAACTTGATGCGTGCGCTTCTCATTCAACCCAGCCGAGAGCTGATCAATCGCCTGCGGCTGATCACCTTGTGGTTGAAACTCAGAGATAAGTTTGAAGGTACCCTCACGTGCCATGGCGCGGCATCATAGCAAGGAAGGAGCTGTTACGGAATGCGGACTGCTTTTGCATGAGGAGTAGCCTCCTGCCTTCCTTGGGGAGCGATTTTCCCTCCGGGGCTTGCTTCAGTGTCACTTCTTACGGCACAAGCTTTGTGTTCGGAGCTGTCCACGAACAGAACCACACAAGCCGAAAAGAATCTCTGATTATGATGAAGGTAGTCTTCGATTTTCTTGATCGTTTTATTCCAGCGGAGTTGAATACGGCTGACCCAGATGCACAGCGTCGCTGTCGCTTGCTTGTTGCCTGTTGCTTTGGCCTGACCCTGTTTGCTCAACCGTTTCTCTATCACGTAGTGAGAACCCAAGGATATATGAGCCCGACTGCTTGGGTTTTTACTATTGGCAGCGTACTGACTGTATGTAACCCGTTTCTGCTGTTGTCCACTGGATCTCACCGCCTTCCTGGTATGCTCTTTTCTCTAGAGGTGATCATCGCGCTCGCGTTCATGGCTTATTTCAATGGGGGCTATCTCTCGGCGTCGTTAGTGTGGAACCCCGCGATTCCTTTACTCGCGACAGCGCTCGTCGGGCCAACGTGGGGAGGGATCTGTGTTGGTGTGGTGCTGAGTGAGACGATCTTCTTGTATGCCCTAACTGAAGCAGGATACCCGTTTCCGCAACCATTAGCTGCCTCACAAATGCGCGGGTTCCAGATGGCCGGTACCTGTACGTTAGTGTTATTTATTTGGCTGCTGAGCTGGCTCTACGAAGTGTTTCGCAAGAATGCCCTTGTGATGGTCGAACAGTCAGTGACGGCGCTACGTCGCAGTGAAGCACACTTTCGCTCTTTAATTGAGAATGGCTCTGATTTTCTTGTTATCCTGAATGCTGATGGCACCATTCGCTATGGCAGCCCGTCGATAGAACGTCTTCTTGGACATACAGCGCGAGAGAATTACGGGAAGAATGCGCTTGCTTTCGTTCATCCGGACGACCTTGCGCGAGTGGCAGACAAGTTTGCCCACCTCGTCAATGAGCCAGGAACAGCGGTTCCAATAGAGTTTCGCTTTCGGCATCACGATGGATCATGGCGAGATCTTGAGGCTATTGGGAAGAATCTGCTGCAAAACGAGGCTGTGCGCGGAATTATTGTCAATGCACGAGATGTGACTGAACGTAAGGCGATTGATACCTTGAAAGACGAACTCGTCTCAACCGTGAGTCATGAATTGCGCACACCGCTCTCGAGCCTGCGTGGGGTTACGGAGTTGATGCTAGAACGAGAATTCCCGCAAGCACAGCAACGCGAATTTTTAACGATCATGCAACAGGAATCGGTCCGACTGACGAATTTGATCAATGACTTTTTAGATCTCCAACGGATGGAAGCAGGACAGCAAAACTACACCTTTGGCCAAGTCGATCTGTTACCATTGCTACACGATGCAGTAGCGGTGTTTTCTGGGGTACCGGATCGGCATCAGGTTAAAGTCCTGGCTCCCGCCACATTCCCGCCCGTACGTGCAGATGCAGATAGAATCCGCCAAGTGCTAGCCAATCTCCTCTCGAATGCACTGAAGTTTTCGCCTGATGGCGGTGAAGTCATCGTGTCAGCCCACCAGGAAGGACACGAGGCCATAGTAGCGATTGCCGACTCTGGCACAGGGATCGCGCCTGAGGTGCTTCCGTCACTGTTTACGAAGTTCCAGCGAGGAGAAAGTGCGATGACCAGACGCATTAGCGGCACCGGACTTGGACTTGCGCTGGTCAAGGAAATTGTCACTGCCCACGGTGGCCGCGTCTGGGTCGAGAGCGAGGTTGGGAAAGGTAGTACCTTCTTCTTTACTTTACCTGTACTTGGGTGAAAGCGAGAGCAGTTTTCAGCTGGACCTATCCTGGTTCTTCTCCACCTCCAATCGCAGGACACACAAAGTTCCCTCTCCCCGTTAGGGCAGGGCCGGCGCATTAAGACGTAAGGAAAAACAAGGACTTGGAGCGTGAAGACAAGTGACACGGCAACGTAGCTTCTCGACCCCGCGAATTTCCTGGCGTTGGAATAGCGGGGGAAGGATATCGACCGTGGAAAAACTTAGCTTGCTTCATGCGAATACCAAGAGAAATACTCGAATTTTCTGCGTTTTTTCCTTAATGCGCCGGCCCTGCCCCGTTAGGGAGAGGGCTAGGGTGAGGGTCGAAAGCTGGGAATTAGGATAAATCAACCGCAAATAGTTCTAGTAGTGCTCACGACTTGGAGCCAGAAACCAACGGAACAAATCGTACTGGTCCCAAGTTTTCTCGCACTATTTTCCCATCGACTTTTTGCAAGCGTAACAAATGTTGCTCGTTATCAACTTCCACTGGTAAGACCATCCGTCCACCTTCAGCTAATTGATCAAGCAGCGCAGGAGGGATTTGCGGAGCAGCGGCAGTGACAATAATCGCTTCATATGGACTTTTTAATGGCCAGCCTTTATTTCCGTCGCCAACAATGACTTCTACATTTTTGTAGCCAAGCGAGGCTAACCGTTGACGCGCTGTCTCAGCGAGTTGGGGAATAATCTCAACGGAGTATACCTGTTTCACCAAGAGACTCAGTATTGCAGCTTGGTACCCCGAACCGGTACCGATTTCCAATACCGTCTCTACACCTTTCAGACGCAGGCTCTCGGTCATTACTGCAACGATGTACGGTTGCGAGATCGTTTGTTCTTGACCAATGGGTAAAGGACCATCGTCGTACGCTTGAGATTGTAAGACGGTAGGAACGAACAAGTGGCGGGGAACGGTTGCCATTGCTTGAAGAACCCGTTCGTCACGCACGTCTCTACGACGGAGTTGTTCTTCCACCATTTGTTGACGAGCACTTTGCCATTGGTGTTCTTGTTCATTCATGGTGTTTCCACTCGGAGACATGCCACAGGCAGCCAAAAAAGCAACAAGCAAAAAAAGCATGATCTTCCTTCCCTATCCTCAGCTTCATATGATCCGCTGGATTCACACGAATAGGAAGGCTACTTCATGGCACTGGTATTAGCGGACTGCAGAAAGTTCAAAGCCCTGGGCGAGGAATCTCTCCAGGGCTTCAGAAAAGTTGCGGGGCTAGGATTTGAACCTAGGACCTCGAGGTTATGAGCCTCGCGAGCTACCGGGCTGCTCCACCCCGCGCATCGCGGAAAAGAAAACGACACAGTGGGCTGTGTCGTTGGTGCGGGCTTTGTATCGACGGATACTCATGAAGTCAAGACGGGTTCTTTACCTTGCCAGCAATTTGTTTTAATCCACGCACTTCTTTTGTCGAAAGCGACCGATAAGCACCAACAGGCAAGCCCTCTAGAGACAGTGGCCCGAATGATACACGAGTCAGTTTTTCGACATGATGCCCAACCGCTTCGCACATCCGCCGTACTTCACGGTTCCGTCCTTCTCGCAGCGTGATCTCTAACCAGACCTTTTGTTCATTGCTGCGCAATACGCGGACATTGGCTGGACTGGTAATCACACCATCATCAAGCCGAACGCCACTCCGTAGCGCTTGTAATGCTTGATGCGTTGGCTTCCCTTCTAGCTTGGCGTGGTACGTCCGGGGAATTTGATAACGAGGATGCAATAACTGCTCAGTCAACGCACCATCATTGGTCAGCAACAACAATCCAGACGAATTAAAATCGAGTCGCCCGACCGGATACACACGATCTTGTACATCACGCAACAGCTCACGAATTGTTGGTCGGCCTTCAGGATCTTTCAGCGTGCTGACAAATCCGATGGGTTTATGGATGATAAAATACTGGAATTCAGGAAAGACAAGGGGATGGCGATCGACCAGAATCGTGTCACGCCGTGGGTCCGCTGTCGTCCCCAGACGCGTGACCGTTTCGCCATTCACCTGCACTCGTCCCGATTGAATCAATGTCTCCGCTGTCCGGCGTGAGGAGATCCCCGCTCGGCTCAGAATTTTCTGTAAACGTTCTACTGGCATCTTGTTCACTAAAGGGGTTCAACGTCGGTTCATGAATCGCTGGTAACGGCGGTAAGCTACTCAGGTCATTGAGGCCAAAAAGTTCGAGGAATTGCGGAGTAGTCCCATAGACCCACGGGCGACCAGCGACATCTTTGCGACCGACAACACGAATCAATTTCTTTGTCAGTAATGAATTCAGCACACCGTCAACATCAACGCCACGAACCAATTCAACCTCGGCCTTTGTCAGTGGCTGACGATACGCAATAATCGCCAATGTCTCCAGCGCCGCACGACTCAGCTTGCTCGGCTTCTCTTGCACGAACTTCTTGACGTAATCTGCATACTCTGCAGCTGTACGAAATTGATAACCGCCAGCAACTTCAGCGAGGCGAATCCCACGTTCGGCGGCAGCATACTCTTGCAGTAAAGGCGCCATGACTGTTTTCACTTCGGCCTGGGTCACACCGATAACTTCTGCTAACCGGCGAAGTGGCACTGGGGTCCCGGCAGCGAACAAGATGCTCTCAATAATCGCTTTGATCTCGGATGGATTCATAAATGCTCCAACGACTCTGGCAGCGGCGCATCCGTGCTCACAGCCAGCGACATGGTAATTGGGCCAAATCGTTCTTCTTGTTTGACACTGACCATACGAGTCCGCACCAGTTCAAGTAACGCCAAGAAGGTTGTCAAGATTTGCAGGCGGGTACACTCCGCAGGAAAGGCTTCAGTAAACAACATTTCGCTACGTTCACGGAGGGTGTCTAAAATCGCAACAATGCGTTCACGTAAGGAGATGTGTTCAAGAATAACCTCATGGACGACCTCCGGCGCGGCACGTTTGAGCACATCCTGTAATGCGTCAAGCAAGTCACCTAACGAGACATCATAAATAAGGTCACTCTCAGTTTCCCCCTCCTCCCGGACGGGTAAACGGGAGAAAACGTCGCGATCAAGCTGATCTCGATGGGTCAGCATTTCGGCGGCCTCTTTGAAACGCTGATACTCTAACAACTGCCGGGCAAGGTCCGCGCGGGGATCTTCCCCTTCGTCTTCCTCTGGGTTTTCATCAGCCGGCAACAACATGCGAGATTTGAGGTGTACCAGGGTCGCTGCCATCACCAGGTACTCACCTGCGATGTCCAGATCAAGCTGTTGGAGCAACTCCATGTAGGCCAGGTATTGGTCGGTAATGATCGCAACAGGAATGTCTGAAGGGTCGACCTCGTTTTTCTTCACGAGATGTAAAAGGAGGTCAAGCGGCCCTTCAAAAACATCGAGTTTGACACGGTACAACATAGGAAGGCCCTTAGCTGTCAGATCGAAAGTGACAGCCGTGTGTTCGGTGCTGGATACTCATGAGTTTGTCCACCCCACTCCCCATTCCACTTCCCTTTGGTTTCCTCATAACAAGGAGCCGATAAGAAAAGCTTTCATCGGTCGCAAGATGCGATCCAGTGCTCCGGAGGTCATGAGTAGCAAGATAATCAACATACCATAGGGCTCAAGGCGCGCGAGTGCTAACGCGGGAGCCCGCGGCAGAAGCCCAGTTGCGACACGCCCGCCATCAAGCGGCGGGACAGGCAGCATGTTAAAAACCGCAAGACTGACATTGATCAACAAAGTGGTATGAATAAGTTGCAAGAGCAACTTCGTACTGTCAGGGGGAACCCCTCCCTTCATTATGGTTGTCACGAGAATGAACTTCAGAACCATTGCCGCGAGGGCAGCAAGGATGAGATTTGTCAGTGGCCCAGCCAGCGCAACCAACACCATGTCACGTCGCGGCTTGTAGAGATTCATAAAATTCACTGGCACCGGCTTGGCATAGCCAAACAAGAACGGTGCACCTGTCACGAGTAAGATCAACGGCAAGATGACCGTGCCAAACGGATCAACATGCGCTATTGGATTAAGCGTGAGCCGACCAGCTTGTGCAGCAGTCGGATCGCCGAGACGATAGGCGACATAGCCATGTGCAAGTTCATGCAGGACAACCGCGACAAGAATGGGAAGCGCCAACAAGACAACTTTTTGCAGCATTTGCAGCGATGGTACAACTGCTTCCATTGCCGTTACTGTATAGGCTCCCACACGCGGTGACAAGACGGCAGGGAAGTCGAAAACGAGTCAAGGCCAGTCTCGAACCAGTCTCGGGCCAGTCAACACAAGTCGATCCAAGTCAACGCAAGTCTAAATCAGTCAAGACGTGCCTAGACTTGCCTTAGACTAGTTCTAGACTGGCCCGAGACTTGCCTTGACTGCATTTGATAGGTAGCGTCACGACCTATTGCTGAGTGAAGGGAAAAGGAGGTGGCAGTGGAGCCTGCTGCACAGGGAGTGTCTTTCGAGAAAACGACCAAAGAAGCGCAATCGGGTCTAGATCCATGGAAAGTTGCCGAGCTTCCGGCACCACCAATTGCTCGTGGCATGGGGCTGCTCGGAATTATTGGTCCCGGCGCAATTATTCTTGGTACATCAATTGGCAGCGGAGAATGGCTGTTAGGACCAGCCGCCTTTGTCAAATACGGGATGTCGTTGTTGTGGGTGACGATGGTTGCTGCGGTGTTGCAGACGATCTTCAATACCGAGCTGATGCGCTACACGCTGTACACCGGAGAGCCCGCGGTCGTTGGTTTCATCCGCACCAAACCCCATGCAAACTTTTGGGCATGGTTCTATGCCCTGATGTACTTCCTGCAAGTTGGGTGGCCAGCATGGGCGGGGGCTGCTGCTGGTGCGTTCTTTTATGTGTTCACTGGCCAACTTGCTAGTCCAGCGAATGCCTCGATTGTGTACTGGATTGGAGTCGGTACTTTTGCTGCGTGTGTGGCGATTCTGATGGTTGGTCGCCGTATCGAACATACCTTAGAAATCCTCAATTGGATTCTTGTGGTCGTGATTCTCGGTGGATTAACGTTACTGTGTCTGCTCTTTGCCAGCGGTGCAAAATGGTTTGAAGCAGGAGCCGGATTTTTTGGCTATAGCGTACCAGCAGGGACTTTTGCCTTTTTCCCACCTGGTGCGGATTGGTTTCTGATTAGTGCGTTTGCCGCCTATTCTGGTGCTGGTGGCGTGACCAACTTAACGCTGTCTAATTGGGCACGAGACAAAGGCTTTGGTATGGGCAAAGTGGTCGGTTTCATTCCCGCCGCGGTTGGCGGTCAAGGCATTCTTCTTGCGCATTCAGGAAGTGTGTTCAATGTGACACAAGAAAGCTTAATACGTTGGCAAGGCTGGTGGCGCATCGTTCGGATCGATCAATGGGGCGTGTTCTTTATCGGCGCTTTACTTGGTATGGGGCTTCCTGCAATTTTGTATACCTCCTTTCTCCAAACTGGTGAAGATATTCGTGGGCTAGCTGTGGCAACAGCATTAGCCAATGCGATGTCAGCCAAGAATGGTGCAGTGTTGGGACTGCTGGTCGCGTCGATGGGCGCATGGATGTTGTTCAAAACCCAGCTCGATATTCTTGAGGGAACAGTCCGCGCGGTCACCGACATTCTCTGGACCGGCAGCAAACGCGTGCGGCAGTGGAGCGATGGCGATGTGCGACTGGTGTACTACGCCGTGCTTGCAGGAATCGTCACCTGGGGACTGATCGCCTCACGGCTCGCACAACCTATCATCTTGTTACAACTCGGTGCTAACGTTGCAGGCATCGTCATGGTGATCAGTGCGCTGCACGTCCTGTATATCAACACCACGTTCTTACCCAAAGAGATCCAGCCACCTTTGTGGCGGCGAGTCGCATTAGTGTTGATGGCGCTCTTCTATGGTTTCTTTGTGTACCTATGGCTTATGGGCGGTTTAGTACCTGATCCAGCGAAAGGGTTTTTGTTCGGCATTTTGGGAAGCGGACTTGTCGGGAAGTAACGCTTGTTGGTAAGATCCACTCGCTTTGCAACAAGATGCCCCCGTAGCTCAGGAGGATAGAGCACAGGATTCCTAATCCTGGGGCCGTGCGTTCGAATCGCGCCGGGGGCATAAAAATTTTTTCTGAGATCTCACCGACCCTTAGACCGAATTCTGGCCGCTCACAGAAATTTGGGACTTTACAAGTTTCTCATCCTGCTGTAATCGCCTTTCCTTCATGGGGGTGAGGTCTATGCTGGAAAAAAGCAAAGCTGCTGAATATGGGACGTTCGTAGAAATCCTGAAGGCTGGTTTTGCACTAGCAGAAGCAAAAACCGCTGTAAAAACTCGTCGTAAATTCTCCAAGAGAGTAACGCTCGGAGGCGAGTCTCTCCTCATTGAAGTAGGTAAAGGAAAGGTCGTCGTCGTTTTTCAGCAAGAATGAGGGAAAAAGAAGCCAGGAGACAGAATACAGAAGTCAGAATATGAAAAGGAACTCCGTGCAACCGAGAAGCTCTTTTTCCTTCTGGATTCTGACTCCTGACTCCTGAATTCTTTTTTTCTACGTTTGCGCATCACGCCTTACGGATTACGTTCCCCATACGCCTCTGCCAGCAAATCGACCGTATGTATCGCCTTGATCGATAATCCACGTTGCTGCAGTCCTGCACGGATTTGCATGAGACAACCAGGATTTCCGGCAACAACCAGTTCTGCGTTTGTCGCGGTAATGTTGTTGACTTTGCGTTCCAGCAAGCGAGTCGCCAATTCAGGTTCGGTGAGGTTGTACGTCCCGGCACTGCCGCAACACCAGTCGGATTCGTTCAGTTCGGAAATCTGCAGCCCAGGAATGGCTTTGAGCAGGTCGCGTGGTTGCTGACGAACGCTCTGTCCATGCGCGAGATGGCAGGCATCATGATAAATGACCTTAGCGCGCACCTCACGATTCGGGGCGATAAGGGGAATGCTGCCAAGAAACTCGCTGACGTCTTTCATCTTGGCAGAGAGCTGCAGCGCACGTTCACGATAGATAGGATCGTCTTTGAATAGTTCTCCATACTCCTTCATCATCGCGCCGCAGCCAGCCGCATTGATAATCAACGCATCGATATTCAGTTTGCTGAATACCTCGATATTCCGACGTGCCAAGGAGAGGGCATTGGGCTTGTCACCGTTGTGCAACAACAACGCGCCGCAACAGCCTTGTGCTTTCGGCACCAACACTTCACACCCGTTATGCTGCAGCACTTTGACCGTTGCTTGATTGGTAGCACCAAACATAGTCGGCATCACACAACCTGAGAGAAGTGCAACGGTGTAACGTTTTTCACCAATGGCAGGGTAGCGTTCTTGCAGGGTAACAGAAGAAACGGTCCCTGGTTCTGGCAGTAAGCTGAACCAATACCGAAGCTGCTTCGGAACATTCTGTGAACGTGCGAGTTTGCCGAATCCTAATGCCGCACCGGTTTTGAGCATAAAGGCAAACACGCGTGCCCCAAGCGGATTGGGGAACAGCAGGTTGATTGCTTTGCGTTTGAAGCGATCAAAGAACGGACGCTGGTAGTGTTCTTCAATATAAGGACGAACGCCTTCGATCAGTTCGCCGTAATGCACCCCAGAGGGGCAAGCGGTTTCACACGCACGGCAACCAAGGCACGTATCAAGATGGCGCACGGTTTCAGCATTCAGCTCAAGCCGCCCTTCGTGCAGCCCACGCATGGTGACAATACGGCCACGTGGGGAGTCCATTTCCGTCCCAAGCTCTGAGTAAGTGGGACAAAACGACAAACACAAGCCGCAGTGAACACAATCGAAGAATTTTTCTGGATTAACAAAGTTGGTTTGAGTCATAAACACTGTCACTATGAGGCTGGAGGCTAGAGGCTAGAGGCTAGGAAAAAAGAATTTCTAACTAGTCTCTAGCCTCTCGTCTCTAGTCCCAGGTTTTATATTCCCCCCACAAATCTCCCCGGATTGAGAATCCCTTGCGGATCGAGCATTTCTTTTAACCGCTTCATTAGTGGGAACGAATTGCCGACATGTCCCCATACGTCCACACGATCCTTTAGCTCTGGATCAATGTCCTCGATGATGAGCGATCCTCTCTGTTGCTTAGCGAGAATACGCAGCCAATCAACGAATGAGAGGACCTTCTCTTGGGTGGTCTCTTCCGTGCGCGGGACACAACCGTAGATGATACCGCTACCTGCATGAGACAAGAGTTGTAGTGAGAGTCCACGTAAACCAGCTTCCTCTTCGGCCTTTTTGTAGAAACCGGCGACCTCTGTGGGCAAGACGCTAGCTTTACAGCGAAGAGCGGCGTTACCGGCAAGGGGAAAATCGCGTAAGGCGTTGGCGACCAATTGGTCTTGTCCTTCAGTCAATTCTTGCAATGCACCTGCATGCTCACCGAGTAACTCGCGTAATCGTGCCGCTTGATATGTCACTTCTTCCTCAAGACCAGCGAAGGCAACAAATAGATACGCGGGATCGGCCTTTCCGTTTCCGTTCGTACTAGGATCAAAGTTCGTCAGTTCAACAAAGAAAGGCTGCAGTTCGGTCGCCAGCAAATCCAGGACTTTGTCCATGGCTCCTTCGGCAGAAGGAAAGCGACAAGCACAAAGCATTTGCCGCTCTGGATAAGGGCGAACTTTGAATGTTGCTTCGACAATCACCCCCAGTGTTCCAAACGAGCCACAGTACATCTTCGGCACGTCATATCCAGCAACGTTCTTCACGACTCGGCCACCACCTTTTACAATCGTGCCATCGGCCATAACAACACGCAGGCCAAGGAGAAAATCGCGCACTGTCCCTTGCGATAACCGCGATGGGCCACTGAGATTTGCCGCGATCAGCCCGCCAATCGTCACGCGTTCAGGGCAAGGCGGATCGAGTGGCAACCATTGTCCATTCTCACCGAGAAGTTGTTGCAAGCGGGCAAGTGACATTCCAGCTTCGGCCGTGACCGTCATGTCCGTGGGCTGGTAATCCACAACTCGACTGAGCTTCTGTAATGATAGCGCGATTTCATAACGGCGTGGTAACGCACCAATATGCAAAAATCCACCTTCACCGACTGGCGTCACTGTCGTCTTATCTGTTGAAGCGGTCCGTAGTGTTTCCGCAATCTGTTCAATGGATTCAGGAAAAAGTATTTGTTGCGGCTTCTTTCCATCAATGATGAAATGTTCACGATTGTCCAAAGTTCTGTTCCTTCACCAGTCCCCACCTCCTAAAGAGGTACTTGCCGTCGGGGCATGCGCACATCGATACAACCGTGCGGCATGGGAATAATCTTGTTTGGATTACAACGGCTATCCGGGTTAAACACCGAGCGGATTCGACTCATGAGCAGCAAATCTTCTGGGCTGAAGATTAACGGCATTTGTCCCATTTTCTCTATACCAATGCCGTGTTCACCGGTCAGACTTCCGCCCAGGTCCACACATGCTTTCAGAATTTCTTGCCCGGCTTTCACTACGCGTTCAGTTTCGTCAGCATTGCGCTCGTCGTACAACAGAATAGGATGGATATTCCCGTCGCCCGCATGAAAGACGTTAGCGATACGTAATTGATACTTCTCGGCCACTGATGTGATGGTTCGCAGAATATCCGGCACCTTCGTGCGCGGTACTACGCCATCTTGGGTGCAATAGTTCGGGGCTAAACGTCCGACTGCCCCAAAGGCACGCTTACGACTTTTCCACAGCGCCGTGCGCTCAGCTTCATCACGCGCCACACGAACCTCACGCGCACGATTGCGTTTACACAGTTCCATGATGCGTGTGGTCTGCGGATCAAGCCCGGCTGCTAAACCGTCGAGTTCAATAATGAGCACTGCCCCAGCATCAGTGGGAAAGCCAAAGTGAAACGCCTCTTCGACTGCTTGAATAATTAAGTTGTCCATCATCTCGATGGCAGCGGGAACAATCCCTGCCGCTATGATGTCAGATACCGTCTGTGTCGAATCATGAACCGATTCGTACACAGCCAGGAACGTACGATAGGATTGTGGCTGGCGAGTCAGACGAAGTGTTGCCTGAGTAACGATGCCAAAGGTTCCTTCTGCACCGATAGTGATGCCACGCAAATCATACCCAGGCATATCCTCAGCCATACCGCCGATGGTCACAATCTCACCATCTGGCAGAACCAGTTCCATACCAAGCACATGATTGGTCGTCACGCCGTACTTCAAGGTATGAGGGCCGCCAGAATTTTCTGCGACATTGCCACCAATCGTGCAGGCTTGTTGACTCGATGGGTCAGGCGCGTATTGAAATCCCGCGTTTTTCACCGCGTTGCTCACCCAGAGATTGACGACCCCAGCTTGCGCGACGACGTAACGATTGCGCACATCGATGTGCAAAATTTTGTTCATGCGGCTGGTGCCGATCATGACTGGAGCATCAATGGGTAAGCATCCGCCACTCAAGCCCGTACCAGCCCCACGTGGAACAAAGGAAACTTTTTCTTTGTGGAGTAATTTGACGATAGCAGCGACTTGTTCGGTTGAGTGCGGTAAGACCACGACTTCAGGCAGCGACTTTTCTAGTGTATAGCCGTCGCAGTCGTAGACTGAAAGATTCGTCTTGTGAGAAACAACGTTTTCTGGGCCGACGATGTCGGCGAAGCGAGAAATGAGAGTTGAGTCCATAGCTTTTGTCACTTTTTACCCTCACCCTATCCCTCTCCCTTAAAGGGAGAGGGCAGCAGACACGAGAGCGGCTGCGGGTGAGGGTGATTTTATTGATAGGCAAACGAAGCGGTTCTACGCCTTCGACCTCCGCCGAATCATGCGGTTGACAGTGTACTGCAACAACACTTCACCCTTTTGATTAATCACTTGTTGTTCAGAGGTGACAATACCACGATCCGGCTTCGAGGTCTCACGCTTCGCCAGCACTTTGACCTTCACATGCACGGTATCGCCACAGCGTAAGGGCGCAGGAATTTTCATTTCCTCGACACCAAGAAGCGCCATGCCACCTTTGACCAAGCCAGATTGAATCGTCAGGCCCTCACATAAGCCAAAGGTGAAAGACCCCGGCGCGATACGGCTGCCAAACATGCTGTTGTTCTTCACGAACTCCATATCAATGAACAACGGCTCATGGAAACCAAACAGGTTCACAAAAGAAACAATGTCAGTTTCTGTGATCGTTCGTGAAGGCGTCTTATATTCTGCACCAATCTCAAAGTCCTCAAAATACTCAACAGCCATACGTGCTCCTTGTCGTGCGAAAAAGATTATGGGTTCTCTTGATGAAGTCAACGGGAGGACCGCTAGGAACATAAGACGCAATACGTAACCATCCCACTCCGCCTTTACGCTTTACCTATTTACGTTTTACGCATTACGTATCACACATTACGCATGACGTATTTTTCATGGTGTTGACAAACTCCCAGCGCTCACGTTCATTTGTGCGCTATGAAAAAGCAAGTTGCTGTTGTTGGTGCCACAGGAATTGCGGGACAGCAATTTTTGATTGCCCTGCGTAATCACCCGTGGTTTGAAGTAAAAGCGTTGGCTGCTTCTGAACGTTCAGCCGGAAAAAGCTATGGCGAAGCCATCCGGGATCCAAAGACTGGTGCGCGCCGATGGTGGTGTCAAGAAGAACCTCCGAAGGAAGCCTTGTCACTTCCGGTCTCTGAAGCCTCGGCGTTAAATCTAAACGGAATCGATCTCGTCTTCTCAGCGGTTGAATCGGAACCGGCCCGAGAGCTAGAACCGCTCTATGCCAAGACGACACCGGTTGTCAGTACAGCCTCAGCCTTCCGCTATGAGCAAGATGTACCGATTTTTATTCCAGGCGTGAATCTCGATCACGCTCGTTTAATCGACGTACAGAAAAAGAATCGCGGCTGGAAAGGGTTCATTGCCACGCAACCGAACTGCACGACGATTGGTCTGGCAATCACGCTCAAACCATTGTTCGATAATTTTGGCATCAAGAAAGTCCTGATGACCTCAATGCAGGGCGTATCAGGAGCTGGTCGCTCACCTGGCGTGGTCGCGCTCGATATGCTCGATAACATCATTCCCTTCATTTCTGGTGAAGAAGAAAAGGTCGAGAAAGAAACCCACAAGATTCTCGGCACGCTCGGCGAAGGCGCTATCCGACCGGCTGATTTTCTTGTCAGCGCCACGTGCACGCGTGCAGCGGTTTTAGAAGGTCATACCGAAGCTGTGTGGGCCTCAATGGCAAATCCCTGTTCAGTTGACGACGCACGTGCGGCAATGATTGAGTTCGGTAGGGAATTCGTCAAGCTTGCGCTTCCCTCATCGCCACAACACATGATCATCGTGCATGACGATCCGTTCCGCCCACAGCCGCGACTTGATCGCGATGCTGAAGATGGCATGGCAACATCGGTCGGGCGTCTGCGCAAAGACAGCGCTTTAGAGAACTCAGTCAAATATATGCTGGTCAGTCACAACACCAAGATGGGCGCAGCCAAAGGCGCGGTGTTGATGGCGGAGTATCTGTATCAGAAGAACTATATCTAAGAGGCTATCTGAAAAGTAGAAATAAGCTGTCATTGCGAGGAGCCGCAGGCGACGAAGCAATCTCAGAATCAGCCGAGCAGAGGACAAAGATTGCTTCGCTCCGCTCGCAATGACACCCTCGGTCGACTTCTCAGGCGGCCTCTTAGGATAAACTCCGCGAAACATCTCTCTTCAGCTTTTTATACTGCGCGCGGGGACAAATTGCGCTTTTTGCTCCGCGGCGATGGCTAGTGTCATTTTGAACGCAGCGCAGCGGAGTGAAGAATCTCCGTGTTTTTCCACGCGGGCGGGCGAGCGGCCACCGCCGCTCGCCCGCCGCCAAAGTCCAAAGGACCAAAGGGCCAAATCATCAGGACGACTAGCGGGCGCAGCGGAAGCCAATGAAGCGGTCGGCGTCCGACGGCTCTTTGAACCCGTCCACGGCAAACACCCCGGCGTCAGCATCGGGAGCAGGCGTTTACCGATGAACGGGGGTTAGGGAGCGGGAGTTTGTCATGGGGGTGAGGCAAGAAGCTGAGGAGAGACGGCGAGAGCAGTGGGCGGAGCGCCCTGATCACCGAGCCGTGGCAGTATTCGTGGAGCAGGCTTGTGTGACTGCGGGCGTGTCAGCCCAGGCGCTCCGTCAGGGCTATCGAGGGCGGCAGCTGTCGCCACGGGGAACGCGCTTAGAGTCTTGTAAAAAGAAGGGGTTAGGATAGAGAGGGCAGCACGGGTGTCCGGGAAAAAGGAGGAGGAGGTATGCCTGCGCTCACGTGTGCCCTGGTGGAAAAGCTGGAG
>VGTJ01000087.1 GCA_016874775.1 Deltaproteobacteria bacterium | reverse complement strand
GCGCTTGGAGGTGGTGCGCCGTTCGGCAGACGCCAAAGGCTTTACCGTGTTGCCCCGCCGCTGGGTGGTGGAGCGGTCCTTCGGTTGGCTGGGGCGCTAGCGGCGCTTGTGTCGGGACTTCGAACATACCACCGTTTCCAGTGACGCTATGGTGTACTTGGCCAGTATCCGGCGCACGCTGCGGATGGTGACGACGGAAAATACGAATTAAAAAACACTTTCTTAGGACCGTGAGACAAAACCTCAGTTGAGCAAAGAGGGAGAGCAAATGGGCATGTCATTGCGAGGAGCTCTAAGCGACGAAGCAATCGCTATTTTTGGGGTAGAGATTGCTTCGCTTCGCTCGCAATGACGCCTTGACTTTCTGCGCGACCGTAGAGTTTTGCCTCATAGTCCTTATAGACGCTGGACTATCTTTCCCCCCACCGCAATTTACTCCGCAGTACGTCAAAAAACGTGCGGTTCTGCGGTTTGATCAGAGCAACCGTACTCTCTGAGCGTTTGATGCTGACGGTGTCACCTTGTTTAAGGGGGTGTCCCTCTTGGCCGTCGAGGGTGAGAATGACGTCTTCCTCTGCTGTGCGTAGTACAACGCGAATATTCGCAGTATCAGGAAGGACGATCGGACGGTTGGTCAACATGTGTGGACAAATCGGCGAGAGCACCACGACACCTACTGCTGGCGCAATAATCGGCCCTCCTGCAGCAAGTGAATATGCCGTAGAACCGGTCGGCGTTGCCACGATCAAGCCATCGGCTTTGTAGGTACACAAGTAGTGATCATCGACCCAGGCCTCAAGGTCAATAATTCGTGCCAGGGCGCCTTTGTTGATCACGGCATCGTTGAGCACCTGAAATGACTCCATCCGATGGTCATTCCGCGCGAGGGTCACTTCGAGGAGACTGCGCTGTTCGACGTCATATTCACCGCGAAGGATCTGCTCCAGCGTCGAAAATAACTCACTGGTCGTTGTGCTGGTAAGAAATCCAAGGCTGCCAAGATTGACCCCAAGAATGGGGACGACACGCGCGTTGGCACGGCGAGCAACGCTGAGCAACGTACCGTCGCCACCAAGGACAATGACGAGTTCAGCGCGCTGCATGATCTCAACTTTGCGCCAGCCACGAGAGAAGCCGAGTTCCTGACTAGTTTGGTCTTCTGGCAGGATCGTCTTTCCACGTTCCTGGAGCCATGCTGCTACTTGACGTCCAAGGGCAACTGTTTCTGGGGTATTCCGTTTGAGGACAAGACCAATGGTGTTCATGCTGGCTCCGTCGGAAATCTGCCACGCTCCCTTTTGTGTCGGCTGTGGTCGGGTATAATGTCGCACCGTGCCAACCCGTGATGATGATTTGTTTGCCCATAGTGCCGCAAAGGTGGCAGCCAAGAAAGCCCCACTGGCTGAACGTATGCGTCCGCGTACGCTTGAGGAGTATGTGGGGCAGACGCGGGTGCTTGGCCCAGGACGCCTCCTGAAACAGATCATGGAACGTAAAACCCTGCCGTCTTTGATTCTCTGGGGACCCCCAGGGTGCGGGAAAACGACGCTGGCGCATTTGCTGGCTAAAACCGTCCGCGCACCGTTTGTGGCTTTTTCCGCTGTGCTGTCAGGGGTCAAGGAGTTGCGACAGATACTTGATGAAGCGCAAGAAGAAAGACGGCGCTCGGGGATAGCAACGATTCTCTTCGTCGATGAAATTCACCGTTTCAACAAAGCTCAGCAAGATGCCTTCTTGCCGCATGTCGAGAGTGGGCTGATTACGTTGATCGGTGCGACCACCGAAAACCCTTCCTTTGAAGTGATTGCACCGCTGCTGTCGCGTGCGCGCGTAGTAGTGTTGGAAGCATTGAACAGTGAGGATTTGATTCGCTTGTTGCGACGTGCGCTCGCAGACGAAGAGCATGGGCTCGGGACTCAGCATCTGACTGCCGAGGATGAAGCCCTGACTTTCATTGCTCAACACGCACAGGGAGATGCACGGTCGGCACTGAACACCCTCGAAGTGACAGCAATGCTTGCTGGGCAAAAAGGAACCTCAACGCTTGATCTCTCTCTGGTTGAAGAGGCGGCGCAGCACAAAGCGTTACTGTATGATAAAGGCGGCGAAGAACACTACAACGTTATCTCGGCTTTTATTAAGAGCATGCGAGGAAGTGATCCTGATGCTGCTGTGTACTGGATGATGCGGATGGTAGAAGCTGGAGAGGATCCGTTGTTTATCGCCCGCCGCATGGTGATCTTTGCCGCAGAAGATGTTGGCAACGCGGACCCGCATGCTTTACCACTGGCGATTGCGGCCCGTGATGCGATTCACTTTGTGGGTATGCCAGAAGCGCGCATTCCCATGGCGCAGGCAGCGACCTATCTCGCGACAGCACCGAAGTCGAACGCGTCATACAAAGCCATGCTCGCTGCAGCAAAAGATGTCAAAGAACATGGTCCACTGCCGGTTCCTCTTCATCTTCGCAACGCGCCTACCAAGATGATGAAAGGCCTTGGATACAATAAGGGCTATCAGTACGCGCATGATTACGACGATGCTGTCGTCGAACAGACTCATCTTCCCGATAAGCTGAAAGAACGACGCTATTATGCGCCGACTGAACGAGGGCAGGAGCGGGAAATTCGCGAACGGATGGAGCAGCGAGAAGAGGTGAGGAGGAAAACAAAGCCAGTTAAGAGTTAAGAATGAAGAGTGAGGAATGAAAAAAGGCTATAGGCTATAGGCTTCAGGCTTTAGGGACTGGCTTCCTCTCTCAAGCCTCTAACCGAGGACTGCAGCCTGGCATGGAATTCTCAACGTTACCTTCAAGAATAAGGAGGGTGCTGTGGCATATACCAAGCCCGAGCCATTTACGATTCATGTCTCTGATGCTGAACTCGCCGACCTGCGCGAGCGACTCGACCGCGTACGCTGGCCTGGAGAAGTGCCTGATACCGGTTGGGAGTATGGGGCGAATCTCGCCTATATCAAACAGTTGGTTGATTATTGGCGCACGAAATATGACTGGCGTGCACAGGAGCGTGAGCTCAATAAGTGGCCGCATTTTAAGGTCACGATCGACGGTCAACGTATTCATTACCTTCACCAACGTGGCAAAGGCCCGAAGCCCTTACCGCTGATTATCTCGCATGGCTGGCCGGGATCGATCTATGAATTCATGCAAATCCTCGGTCCATTGACTGATCCTGCCGCGCATGGTGGTGATCCGGCGGATGCGTTCGATGTCATTGCCCCCTCTCTGCCTGGGTATGGCTTTTCTGATCCTACCCATGAACGCAAAGTCAATGTGATCCGTATTGGCGAGTGGTTCGGTACGCTGATGAAAGATGTCCTCGGCTACTCGCGCTATGGTGCGCAGGGGGGAGATTGGGGTGCGTTAGTCACTTCTCGTTTAGGTTTCGCTTTTCCCCAGCATGTCGTTGGCATTCATCTCAATATGGTTGGTGTCGCTCCACATCCTGCCAACCGGCAGAATCTCTCTGCCGCCGAGCAAGCCTGGATGCAAGAGATGAAAGGCTGGCAATCTGAGGAGACTGGCTATCAAAACATTCAGGGGACCAAACCGCAGACCCTCGGATATGGGCTCAATGATTCACCTGTCGGATTGTGTGCGTGGATCGTCGAGAAGTTCCGCACCTGGAGTGACTGTAATGGAAATCCCGAGAACTCGTATACCAAAGATCAATTACTCACCAATGTGATGATCTATTGGATTACGCAGACGATTAACTCGTCGACCCGCTTGTATTACGAACAACGCCATCATCCGTGGTTGTTAGCCAAGGACGAGAAGATCACTGTTCCAACCGGGTTCGCGGCGTTTCCTAAAGAGCTTGCCCGGCCACCACGCGAGTGGGCCGAACGTGCCTATAACGTACAACGCTGGACACCGATGCCTGCTGGTGGTCACTTTGCCGCGATGGAAAAGCCACAACTCCTCGTTGATGACATTCGTGCCTTTTTCCGTGGGGTGCGATGAGATAGCTGCCGGCTTGTGCTTGTCAGTTATCAGTTGTCAGGTCTGAGTTTTTTGTGGATACTGCGTTTGCTACATACTGATAACTGACGACTGAATACTATTTTTAAGGATATCACCATGCTCCAGGAAACCGCACCACAATATGATGTCTTAGTGAAAGACGACCGTGTTCACGCGACGCTCTATACCGACCCACGTATCTTTGAGGAAGAGTTGGAGCGGATCTTTTATCGTGGCTGGGTGTTTATCGGCCATGAGAGTGAGATTCCCAGGCCCGGCGATTTTCTTACGCGTGCGATCGGGCGACAGCCTGTGATTTTCGTTCGAGAAAAAGACGGAAGCCCGAGTGTCCTGCTTAATCGCTGTGCGCATCGTGGTTCGACCGTCTGTACCGTAGAACAAGGCAACACCAAAGCGTTTGTGTGTCCCTATCATGGTTGGACATACGATCTGGGTGGTAACCTCTTAAGTGTTGCCCACCCTGGTGGTTTCGCGCAGAGCTTCGATAAGAGTAAGAATGGCTTAGCACGGGCCGCTCGGATCGATAGCTATCGTGGGTTTGTCTTTGCCTGTCTGCAGCCAACCGATGTGTCTCTCGCTGACCATCTCGGTATTGCTACCAAGCTCATTGATCGCGCCTGCGATCTTTCCCCTGAGGGAGAAATCGAACTCACTGCTGGTTGGATACGGCATCGCTATGGTGCGAACTGGAAGATGCTACCGGAGAATGACACCGATGGTTATCATTTGACCTTTACGCACGCCAGTTTTATCAAGTCGATCAATTCCCAATACAGCTTGTTTGCTGGCAACGAAAAAGATGTCCGTGCGGTGTTACGCGATTGGGGCAACGGGCACACGGAGATCGATTGGGCGCCAGGTTACAAACGTCCGTTCGATTGGTTCGGTGGCGGTCCAGAAGGGAAGTTTGCCCGTTATCTCTCAGCGATGGAGCAACGCTATGGCAAAGAAGCGGCGCAGAAATATACCTTCGATGGTCCACCGCATGCGATCATTTTTCCTAATCTCTTTCTTGCTGAAATGAACATCGTGATTATGCAGCCGGTCAGTGTCAATGAATGTATTCACTGGCATACGCCAATGTTTCTCAAGGGCGTGCCAGAATTCAATATCCGCTTACTGCGGCAGAGCGAAGCAGCGATGGGGCCAGCTTCCTTTTTGACGGCTGATGATGCGACGATTGCCAGTCGTAATCAGGTCGGCTTAGCTGCTCGTAATCCCGAGTGGCTCGATATCGGGCGTGGGTTGCATCGTGAAGAGGTCGATGGAGAAGGGCGACGTGTGTCGCATTTGACTGATGAAACGACGAACCGAGCTTTTTGGAAGCACTACCGGACAGTGATGAGTGCGTAATATGATTACAGCTGCCGAACACAGAGCTGTTGAAGCCTTCCTCTACAAAGAAGCGCGGCTGGCGGATGAGTCGCGCTATAACGAATGGGAAGCATTGTGGGAAGATGATGCGATCTATTGGGTGCCAGCGACGACCCAAGAAGATGCTGATCCCAATCGGCACATCTCGCACATCTACGATAATCGGGCACGCATTGCCACGCGCCTGCGATTACTCAAAAGCGGCTTCCGTTACAGTCAAACGCCAGCCTCGTCGATGCGGCGCCTGATCTCGAATATCGAGATCGAAAAAACTGGCACTGGTGAGTTTGTCGTCGGCTCGAACTTCTTGCTTGTCGAACTATCACTGCAAGCCAAACACGAAACACATCTCTGGGCTGGCCACACGATTCATCAACTGCGTGCCGTCAATGGTGAACTGAAAATGTTCGGTAAGAAGGTGATGCTCGTGAATGCGGGGGAACCGATTCCGAACTTAACGTTTTTGATCTAATGCGTAATGCGTAAAACGTAATTCGTAAGAGGGAAGAGATGATGGTTACGTATTACGTATTACGTTTCTGTCGGTATAATCTCAAAGGCAAAAATCGTCTTATACCAGCCGATCCATTTGAAGACTTTGGCCAGGAAGTATTTCTGTAAGAACAACGGAATCACTTCGGTCCGCACGCTATCATCTTCACGCCATGTGGCAGTGCCTTTGAATGAGGTATCGCCAATCTGTAAGGCCACTTGTGGGTTCTTCCGCAGGTTCTTCACCCACTGTGCGTCCGATCCGCGTGCAGAGGTCACGTAGACTTTCCCTTTGCTCGGATCAGTGGCGAACCAGATTTTTACCGTGTGCGGTTTCCCGGTCTTACGGCCATAGACCGTGAGCTGCACGAGGGATTCGCGATTCAATGTTTGAAGGTCGAGCATGATACAGGTTCTCTAGAGAGAGACGAATTTGCCGTCACGACTCGATAGATGGCGTGGTTCAATCGTCACAGTTCGTTCTTCTGAGGCGATGGTTTCTCCGATTCGCCAGGCGCGGACATTGTGATCCGTAGCAATCTGTATGACCTTTTCGGCATCCGCTGGCGTCACGACGATACAGAAGCCGATTCCCATATTAAAGACCTGGAACATCTCAGCATCAGTGAGTTTGCCAACTTCTTGAATGACTGAGAAAATCGCTGAGAGAGGCGGGAGCGTGTGAATGCGGAAGCCCACCGGCTTGGCCGTGCGCGTGAGATTGAAAAATCCATCCCCAGTCATGTGGGCAAGTGCAGTGATCTTCAGATTGGCGGCGAACATCGCCGTGATTTCTGGAACATAGATGCGCGTGGGTTCAAGCAATTCCTCGCCAACCGTGCGACCAAACTCTTGCATATAACTATCAACTGTGAGTTCGGTCTCTTTGAGTAACACGCGCCGGGCCAGAGACAGCCCGTTACTGTGAATACCGCTACTGGCGAGCCCAATAACGACATCCCCAGGCTGTACGTTTTCACCAACAATGATTTTGTCGAGCAGAACCGTGCCAATGGCTGTCCCAGCCAGGTCAAAGCCGCCACCAGGGCGCACACCGCGAATCATGTCACGTAGCTGAGCAATCTCACCACCTGAGATACTGACACGTGCTTGCTGCGAACCGACGAACAGCCCCTTGCCAATCTCTCCTAACACTTCAGGATGGAGTTCCTCGACCGCAATATAATCAACAAACGAGATGGGGGTCGCACCGACGCACAGCAGGTCATTGACGTTCATGGCGATACAGTCGATGCCGACCGTGTCATACTTGCCGAGCATTTCGGCGATCAGCAACTTGGTCCCTACGCCATCAGTCGAAATGGCGATTCCAATATTCAGTCCATCGAGACGGATAATGTTGGCAAAATAGCCTAACGGGAGGTGTGGTCGAGCCTGTGGGTTTAGGGGGAAAGTCTTTTCTATCCAAGTTTTCAACAGGGACAAGCCAGCTTCAGCTTTGGTACTATCGACGCCAGAAGCCGCGTATCGAGGATCTCGTGCGTGTGACATGATGGGCACTGGTTTAGCCAATCTCCTGTGAGAAGGCAATGATCCGCCAGTGTTTCTGACAAGGCAACAGTATGCTACGTAGAGAAGAACATGGAAAACGTGAAACGTAAAACGTAATTGGATGAAGAATACTCTACGTTTTTCGTCTTACGTTTGACGCATGACGTTTTGCTTATGTACGAATCCTTCTTCGGCTTTCGCGATAATCCTTTCCGTCTGACGCCGGACCCTGATTACCTCTTTTTGAGCGCAAATCATCAGGAAGCATTGGGGCACCTTCTCTTTGGTGTGAAAGAGGGAGGTGGGGTCGTTGTCATCACCGGTGAGATCGGGGCGGGGAAAACGACGCTCCTCCGAACCCTGGTCCGTAACCTCGATACCCAAACAACCATTGCCTATATTTTCAATCCCGTTCTGTCTTCGTTGGAGTTGCTGCAAACGATCAATGCCGATTTAGGGCTCCCCTCCTCTTCGTCAAGCAAGAAAGAGCTGACCGATGAGTTGAACCGTTTCCTTCTCGCCCAACAACGTGCAGGGCGACGAACGGTTGTGATTGTTGACGAAGCGCAGGACCTCGAACCCAGCGTGCTCGAACAATTGCGGTTGTTGTCGAATCTTGAAACTGAACGAGCCAAGCTGCTGCAAATCGTTTTGGTCGGGCAACCTGAACTGGCACAAACATTAGCAAGGCCAGACCTTGCACAACTTGACCAACGCGTCACGCTGCGTTGGCATTTAAAGCCGCTTCCGGTGGATGACACTGGTGCGTACATCCGCCATCGTCTGCAGGTTGCTGGCGGTGGAAGGGCACCTGTTGCATTCACTCCAGGGGCGATACGCCTGGTGTATCAATTCTCCAGAGGAGTCCCACGCCTGATTAACGTCCTCAGTCATCGCGCACTGTTGGTTGCCTATACGCAAGAGGAGCGGAAGATTGATTCTCATGTGGTGCGCCAGGCGATGAAAGAACTCCGTCGCCACGGACAAGAAGCGCGCCAATTTCTCTGGGGACGATCGCTTCCCTTCAAGGCAGCGCTGGCCGCACTGCTCTTGGCGACCATTGGTCTGGTCGCTGCCTTTGCTGCTGGTCGTGGGTGGTTTACTCGTGAGGCGACATCGCCAATGGCAACTGTGACAAGTCGTGAGGAACGGAAAGAACAAGGTGTGACATCGGCAACTCCGACAACTGGGGTAGTGGTGGCAGAGACTGCTCCTTCGGTTCCTGTTCCTGCACCAGCTCTGGCAACCAAGGAGACGCGCTCTGTTGCAGAACCGACTCCCGCTGTTGTGGCGTCCCCTGAACCTCCTGTGAAAGAAAACGCTCCGGTCCCTGTGCCCGCGCAATCGGACGCAGATGCCGATCAGGCGTTGGTTGAACAATTCCTCCGCGACCTGCGTGCACTCAATATGGTTGATAGCGCTATTCGCACGACTGACGGATTGTTGCGCGCGTGGAATGTTGAGGGGTTGCGAGAAAAAGAATGGCGACGGGGGACGCTTGATTTAGCGGCGATTGCTCGTGCACGTCAGCTTGAGTATCTGCCGTTAACCGGCAGTGCAAATCTCCTCTCACTTCTCGATCTCCCGATGATTATGGAACTAGTTGTTCCAGAGTTAGAAACAAGCCGCTTTGTTTTGTTGCTTGGACTGTCTGGCGAGCGCTGCCGCGTGTTTCTTGATCGTGAGCGAGAACTTCCGTTACGGGTCCTCAATGAGAATTGGTTTGGCAAAGGGTATATGTTTTGGAAAGATTATGAAGGAATCGGTGCACCGTTGACGGTGGGAAGTGTTGGGCAGAATGTCAAACGCTTACACGCGATGCTGACCAAGGCCCAAGGCAGCAAAGATTTGGCGCTTGCCGCTGGGCGCGAGACGGTGTTCAGTCGACAGACGGAAGCCGCAGTCGCACGCTTTCAACGTGCCAAACGCCTCACGCCAGACGGTGTTGCTGGCCCACTCACGATGATCTTGCTGTATAATTCTCTTTCCTCTTATGCCCATCCTAGTTTGGGAGCTGGGACGAAGCTTGGACCGACTGAGACGCCCGTAGCATTCCAAGGAGCAGCAGCACAGGTGACGCACGAAGGAACAGTTCCATCCTATGAGTACAATTCTTGACGCTTTACGGAAAGTCGAAGAAGAGAAGCGAGCACAGGAAGCAGATGTCCGTGCACGATTGTTGTCGAACCCGACTCGATTCGATTTTCGTAGACCCCGCTCTTCTCGTTTTTCGTGGGGAGTCGTCGGTGGCGGACTTGTCGCGGCTGGTATCGCTTTCGGGGCAACCTGGATGTTGTGGCCTTCGAGCGAGACAGCGTCAGTAACAGAAACACCACCACCATCGATAGCGTCACCACAAGTGACGAGTGCGCCGCAACCCGCACCTCCTCAACCGCATCGCCGTAGACAAGAATCCCCGCCGCCGCAACCCGCACCTCCACCAGGGCACGTGCCGTCTGGGCCAGGTGGTGGAGGGGAAATGACAGGGCAACCCCCTCCGCAAGTTGCTCAGATTACCCCAGGGGCTGCCCCCGTGGTTCTTCCGGACAAGCATATGATGGCTGTGCCCTCTGACCCGGCACAAGTTGCCGCTGCGGGGATAGCCCCTGCCGCTGCGCCGAGGGTACGACGTGATGCAGGCAATGGTGGAGGTTCACCGAATTTCACTGGCAATGCTCCGCACAGACAGGGGACTGAAGCGCTCTATCGCCCATCACCGTTATCAGATGTTGTCCAACGTTCGCCGTTTGTGAGTTCTTCACCGTATGATCGCATCGTAGCGCCGCCGCCGCTTCCTCCACCAACGGCACGGGATCGTCGGGCCGCTGCGGTAGCGCCGAAGGTCACACCTCGCCCGCAAACGCCGGATCAGCGTACGCCATCGACTGCTGAGGCCCCAGTCGCCGCACGGCCAACTCCCCCTCCTGTCGCTGCTTCAGCACCGACACGTGATACCCCTACCGGTGCACCGCCGGGTGCGTCACTTGCTTTTCTGCAATGGTCGGCTGATCCAGACAAGCGCGTAGTCTCGATTAAAGTGGGGACTGGCCCCGCCATGTTGGCTCACGAAGGTGACTCGGTTGAGGGATTGACTGTAGTGAAAATTCGTCCGGACGCAGTGGAACTGCGGTCTGGAGAATCTCGATATTTACTCAAGGCGCGGTGAGAGAGATCAGTGAAGAATGAAGAGTGAAGAGTGAAAAGTTGCAAAAGCAAAAGGAGAAACACTATAGTTCATTTTCTCAATCGTCATTTTTAACTCTTAACTGTCGAGTCTCATGACATCGCGTACTCATTTTTGTGCAAAAATCCAAGAAATTCGACGAATTCTTAGTGCGCGATGTTATGAGACCTGACACTTAACTCTTAACTCTTAACTCTTGATTATTCCTGTCATACTGGCTACGGACTACTAGCTACTCATTCTTCTTAGGCCTTCTTTGCCTGCGCTTTTAATTCTTTGATGCGGGCTTTGAGTCGTTTTTCTCGCCGCTTACGACGACGGCGGATTTCGCGATCTCGTTCTCGATGCATGCCGTTACTCACCTCCTCCCTCAGACGATACTCGGCCAATGTTATAGTGTCCTTTGTGATGGCCGCAACGGGGGCTGAGATGAGAGGTCAGCGATCAGTCGTCAGCATTCAGCAAAAACAAGGAGAGGCATCTCATGGGGTGCATGCTCAATTTCTGGTCATCCGCATTCGCTCAGAACCTCATTTCTTGTCTGATTGATCGCGAAAAGCTGAGCGCCTACGCTACTAGATATTGTGGTTTAGATATTTTTTTGCTACACGCTATAGTGTTCTACGGCTCGCTCTGAGCCAATTCGGCTGACAGTCAAAGATTTCGTACTGCGTGAGAGGGGTGTGGAGCTGTTTACTATCAAGGGACTCAAGTCAGGGACGACGTTCCTCTTCGATGATCGTGCGTCGTTTCCTGAGGTGATTCATGCGGTAGAAGAAGAACTCGCACGAGCCAAGGGATTTTTCCGCGACTCGCCTGTGGTTTTGCATTTTGGCGAGCGCAATCTACAAAAAGATGAGTGGCGTCAGTTAAAAGAAATCTTGCATCGCGAAGGGTTGCTGTTGCGCTACGCTGTAGCAGCGACTGAGAAGAGTCGAGACCTTCTGTACAGAGAAGGACTTCCCGTTCGTGAGGAGCTGATTGTTGCAGCGCAGGAGAAAAAAACTGTACAACCAGAGGCGCCCGAGTACCCGACGGCGCTGTATTTACGTCGGAGTTTACGTTCGGGACAGAAACACGTCTTCAATGGCGATGTGGTGTTGGTGGGGGATGTGAATCAAGGGGCGGAGATTATCGCCGGCGGGGATACTATTGTCTTTGGCACCTTACGTGGAGTGGTGCATGCTGGGTATCCAGACAACCCGTCTGCGGTGGTTGTGGCGCTGAATTTAATGCCACTGCAGTTGCGCATTGGACCGTATATTGCCTGTGCAGAAGAAGGGCAGCTCAATCCGCGTGCTCAACGGCCAGAAGTTGCTCGTGTGAAGGACGAGCGGATTATTATTGAACCCTACCAAGGAAAATTATAGGAGGCCCACGCCATGGGCGGACGTGCAATAGTCGTCACTTCGGGAAAAGGCGGAGTCGGAAAGACGACTTCGACTGCAAACATCGGTCTTGGACTCGCACGACGTGGCCAAAAAGTCGCGTTGGTTGATGCGGACATCGGATTGCGTAACCTCGACATCATCATGGGGCTGGAGAACCGTATCGTCTATCACCTCGTCGATGTCGTGCGCGGTCGGTGTCAGGTACGCCAAGCCCTCGTAAAAGACAAACGGTTTCCACAGCTCTCGATGTTACCGGCCTCGCAGGTCGATCAGAAAGAATCGATCACCCCTGACGAGATGAAAGCGGTGGTCGCACAGCTCAAGGAAGATTTCGACTATGTCCTGATCGACTGTCCGGCAGGAATTGAACAAGGGTTTCGTAATGCTGTTGCTGGTGCAGATGAGGGCATTGTTATTACTACTCCTGACGTATCGCCAGTGCGTGATGCCGACCGTGTTATTGGATTGTTACAGTCGTCACTGGGAGAACCACAACTGATTATCAATCGCATGTCTACCGACATGGTGAAGCGCGGGGATATGCTTAACCAGCAAGATGTCCTCGACATCTTAGCTGTCCGACTGCTCGGGATTGTGCCTGAGGATGACGAGGTGGTGGTTGCCGGTAATCGTGGGTCGCCGGTAATCCTGAATGAACAGTCTCGTTCAGGGAAAGCGTTCGATCGAATTGTCCGTCGAATTCTCGGAGAAGAAGTACCGATTCCCGAACTGAACGGGCATGGCGGAATCATGCACCGTCTCGGTAAACTGTTCTTCAGGAGATAATATTATGGCATGGGGAGATCTCGTTCAGCGGTTCTTCGGAACTAGAGGAAGCAAGGACGAGGCGAAAGGGCGTCTCCAGATCGTCCTGGCGTACGACCGCCTCGGACTATCGGCAGACCAAATGGAAGCCTTGCGTCGAGATATTATGGAAACCATTAACCGGCATGTTGCGATCGATACTGAGCGAGTCAAGATCGATTTCCTTCAACAGCATCCTGCGGCAGTGATGATCGAAGCACCGGTTCGCGCGAAACGCACCAGTGGAGAAGAAGGGAAGCCCACAGAAGAGGCCAAACAAGAAACAAAACAAGAAGAGAAACAAGAAGTGACGACGTCGTAGGGTCTGTCGCTCATGGTGAGAGAAAACGCTCCGTGACGTGAAGTCGTAGTGAGAACAGGAACGAAGGGCGCGCCGAGTCGCGCCCTTTTCTATTTGTGCTAATCAAGTAGCAAAAGGAGGAGACGATATGGCCACGTATGAACACATTCTTGTTGATCGCCAAGATGGCATAGTGACATTGACCCTTAACCATCCGGAGAATCTCAACGCGATGAGCGCGGAGATGGGGGATGAGGTCACGGCACTCGTGCACTCGCTCAAGGATGATAATTCAGCGCGAGTATTGGTGTTGACTGGTGCTGGACGTGCGTTCTGTGCCGGCGGCACCAAGAGCAATTTGCAAAGCCGAACAACAGCCGGCTCGAAGCAGAGCGCTCCAAAGGTTTTCTATAAAAAATTTCTTGCTCTCAGACAGTTAGAAATTCCGACGATCGCAGCGATTAACGGCCCCGCCGTTGGTGCAGGTTTTTGCGTCGCACTCGCATGCGATATGCGTGTTGTTGCTGCTAACGCACGTATGGGACTCAACTTCGTGCGTCTTGGCATTCACCCTGGGATGGCAGGTACCTACACCACGCCACGCATTGTCGGCATGGCGAAGGCATGTGAGGTGATTTTCACTGGCAAGCTGTATACCGGCGAGGAAGCATTTGCGATGGGTTTAGTGAACCGCGTGGTGCCGCAAGAAAAAGTCATGGATGAGGCGATGTCACTCGCGCGAGAAATTGCGACTAACAGCGCACCGATCGCCGTGCGGCTTGCCAAACGCGCGCTTTATAGAAACGACGCCGATCTTTTAGAGGCAGCAATCGAAGTTGAATCCGAATATCAAGCCTACACTTGGACCACCGAAGACGCGAAAGAAGGCATTACTGCCATGACTGAAAAACGCGCGCCGAAGTTTCAGGGGAAATAGAGGGATCGCGGATTGGCGATTGTGGACTGTGGAATGAGGGACAAGGAGAATTCAAGTGTTACTCATCCGCAATCCGCAATTTCTTGCGTCTTGCTGCACTCTCAACACGCTGCTACCTTGAGGTAAATTTGCGGCGTTTTTTTACGGCACTATGGCAGAGCAAGAGTACGCAAGAGTTCTTTCTCCTCCCAAACAAAGCTTTTTTCTCTTTGGCATGCGTGGTGTAGGAAAGAGTACCTGGGCGCGGCGGGTATTTCCCCGCGCTCATCGCATCGACCTGCTCGACGAAGGGGTCTACCAGAACATCCTGCCAAACCCCACGCTATTCCGTCTCGAATTAGAAGGATTGCCACGAGGGAGCTGGGTCATTGTTGATGAGATACAACGTATTCCCACACTCTTGAATTATGTCCATCTTCTTATCGAAGAAAAGAAATTGCGGTTCGTATTGTTAGGATTGAGTGCGCGCAAGTTGAAACAAGCTGGTGTGAATCTACTGGCGGGACGGGCGTTACGGAAGCAGATGTTTCCACTGCTTCCTGAAGAACTGGCGAAAGATTTTGACCTAGACCGGATTCTTACGCTCGGATCGTTGCCACTGGTGTGGCAGTCTGCATCGCCAACGGAGACACTTGATGTGTATGTCCAACTCTACCTCAAGGAGGAAATCCGGGCCGAAGCTTTGGTGCGCAACCTTCCTGCTTTTTCACGCTTCCTTCCGCTGGAGTAATCTCGCCGTTCGTGCTGAGCCTGTCGAAGCATGAACGGCGCAATGGATAGGGAGTATTGAGAACCCGCATAAGTCATTGCGAGGCGTGAAAGCGACGAAGCAATCTCTGCATAAGAACGAGAGTGCTGCACTGCTTGAGTCCGATGCGACTATACTCTTTATGGCGCGGTGATTGTTATGGGCCGAGGTTTCCAGGGTAGCTTGATCGAGGCTCTATTATCTGGTGCCAAGAAACTCCCGCAAAAACTCCAACAACGCCGCGTTCACGGCGTCAGGTTTTTCTTGTTGTGTCCAATGGCCTGAACCTTCGATCAACACTGTGCGTCGCAAGTTCGGCACCCATCTGTCCATACCGACCGCTAATTCTGGGCGTAAAACCACATCCAGTTCTGCGGTAACCATCAGCGCTGGCTGCAGAACCTTGGCATTGTTGAGGTACGCCGTGGTTTCCCAGTTACGGTCAAAATTGCGGTACCAGTTGAGCCCGCCGCGAAACCCACTTTTTGTGAAGGCATTGGCAAAGACTCCGAAGTCTTCTGGTGTGAGGAAGTTACCGTGCGGGGCATCCGGTAACCGATCAAGCAACCCACCGCCAGCCGGGCCAAAAACACCAAGCGGCGTGTTCCGAAGCAATTCCATCGCCTCGCGATTCGGCCCTTGATAAAACCCGCGTAACGAGCGGCGGACATCACGTTCTAACTCCGCCTCTGCAACTCCAGGTTCTTGAAAATACAAAATGTAATGGAAGTTCCCTTGTGATGTGGCACGCATCGCTGTCAGAGGTGAGATGGGCAGTCGCGGGAAGAACGGGGTATTGACGCCGACAACTCCTGCAACGCGCTGGGGTGCGAGCAGTGCCATTTGCCACACCACGAGTCCTCCCCAATCGTGACCGACGATCACCGCTTTGTCGATCTCTAGTGCATCAAGTAAGCCAGTGAGATCGCCGACAAGGTGATGAATACTGTAGGCATCAATGGGCTGTGGTGCATCTGTTTCGCCATAGCCGCGTTGATCTGGAGCAATGGCACGAAATCCAGCATCGGCCAGTGCGGTCAGCTGATGCCGCCAGGAGTACCACAATTCAGGAAAGCCGTGACACAGAAGCACCGGAAACCCACTGCCAGCTTCGGCCACGTGCATACGGATACCGTTGGTTTGTACGTAATTGTGAGTGATGCTCATGGGAGAACGCCTTTCTCGGCAGTTGTTTCCTGCTCTAGGGGTTGCTGTTCCTGCTCAGCGTGAACGTACTCCTGGGCACTTTCTGCGGCAATCATCCGCCATGCCCGTAAGCCTTCTTGGAGATTCCGCCGACTAATTTCATGGGCCTGCGCTTCGGCTTTTTCCTTGCCGCCACCGAGAATGCGAGGAGCTTTGAGGTAGTACTCAGTTAAATCAGCGCGGGCATCGATATTATCAGGATCAAGCTCAATTGCTTTCTCAAAGTGGATCTTCACTTTGCGAGCGAGAGGAAATTGCCACAGAATGCTAGCCCGTTGCGCGCTATAGCCATACGCCCGACCCAACCAAAGGTGATATTGGGAGTTCACGCTGTCGATAAGGGTGGCTTTTTCTAACCACTCGACGGCACCTTCGTACTGTTGCTGCTCGAATAGGGTACGCCCCAAGTAAAAGGCCCCGATGGCATCGGTTGGGTGCTTGGCGGTAAACGACTCGAAAAACTGCTGTGCGGAGGTCCACTGTTTGTCGTTGAACAAGCGGATGCCGAATTCTGGGTCGGCGGATGCATGGGCAGCAGCGAGGTTGAACCACCAAGAACAGAATATGAGGAGGGCATGTTTCATGATCATCAACGTGGAGCAGCGAGGCCTGCTAAGATTGTCACTCTGAACCCTTCGACGACGCTCAGGATAAACTCCGTGAAGGGGTTCGCAGAGAGATTCTTCGCTTCGCTTAGGCTGACACGCTTAGTAGGCGTTTCAGGCAATGTACGAATAGCATACGCGGAAGTCATCGACACGCATCAAAGGCCAGCGAAACCAATTCCGTCGAAAACTTGGCAAACTCAACATAATCCTTCTGGCCCGTGTTGAGAAACGAGAACGACAACTCGCGATCAAGATCGGCCAGGCATGTCTGCCCACCTTTGCCCGGATGACCAAAGGTGCGCAAACTCGCGCCGCGGGCGAGATGTCCCAGCATCCACCCCAAGCCATAGATGATAGGAATGCGAAGTGATCGATCGATCGCCCCTGGTTCGTTCGTTGGCAAGATTGAGCGTTGCAAGGTTTCTGTCGAAAGATACCGTTTCCCTTTCCACTGTGCTTCTTGTGCAAGCATGGCATAAATTTTTGCCATGTCGCGAGCGCATGCGATTCCCCCGCCACCAGCAATCACCGCACGATGAACTTCTGGGCGATTAAAAATGTTGGCTGCTTCGGGAAATGGTAACGACGCTGCCGCGACTTTTTCGTCAAAATTGAGTGACCGCTGAAAAGCAAAGTATTCCTCATCGGGAGTGAAACCCATCAGTGTCGCCATTTGTGAGATCGAGTCACGATCTGATGGTGCCTCATAGACGCACGCAACTCTCGCTTCTTCTGACTCCGGCAATCCGACAAACACGCTGTTCAATCCTAACGGAGCGAAGATTTCATCTTTGAGGAGGCGGCCACAATCTCGTCCGTCGATGCGTAACAGCAGCTCGTTAATCATGAAGCCGTAGTTGAGCGGGTGGTAGCCATTCGCTTCCCCTGGCGTCCAGCGTGGTGTCAACTCTTCCATTGCCTGCGCGCATTTCTGACGGTCGCCCCACAATTTATGTGTCAGCCAGTCCGGTCCGACCGTATTTCCCACGCGATGACCGAGAACATGCGTGATGGTAGCGTGCTCTTTGCCGTTGCGCGTAAATTCTGGCCAGTAGCGAGAAACGAGATCGTCATACTGAAAGCGACCACGATCGCGCAGCAGGTGCATCGCGAGTGCCGCGAGCCCTTTGGTCGACGAATAGAGCACGAACATCGTCTCTGGTGTCACCGGTTTCTGATCACTCGCACGTGCGAGTCCACCACCAATGTCGAGCACCTTTTTACCACGCCGGTAAATGGCGAGCTGCGCACCCCAAAACAATTTTCCTGACTCGACTTCGGTGCGGAACATCGCCGCAATCTTGTTGACCGTTGCGTTATCCATACCCACGGCTTGCGGGGTAACTTCGGGATCGAGTTGGTAAAAGGCCATAGAGAACTCCTTGTAGGTTGCCTATTAAAACGTGATCAACGGTTTGACGATATTGTCCTCTTTCGTCTCCATCATATGAAACGCCTTCTCAACTTGTGAGAACGGCAAGCGATGTGTTGTCATCGGTGTTGGATCAAGACGACCACTTTCCATGAGTCGTAGCAAGCGCATCATCCGCTCACGCCCGCCGGGGCACAGCGCCGTGCGAATCTGCTTGTCGCCCATTCCTAAACCGAAATCCGGCAGAGGGATCTGTAAGGTATTCCCGGCTTCGCCGTGATAGCCGACATTTGAGATGACTCCCCCAGGACGTGTCGCTTTAATGCAATTCTCGAACGTGACCGGATGACCCAGGGCTTCGATTGCTGAATCAACTCCTTCACCGCCGGTGAGTTGGCGAATCTGTTCGACCACGTCACCTTGTGTCGGATCAACAACAACATCAGCGCCAAGCTTCTTGGCGAGAGCTTTACGATCAGCTTTGGATTCTACGGCAATGACTAATCCAGCGCCGAGAAGGCGGGACATCATTGTCGCCGCGAGGCCCACCGGACCTTGGGCAAAGACGGCAACCGTACCGCCGGGTGGAATCTTGGCATTTTCAGCGCCCGCCAAACCGGTAGTGAGCATGTCTGTGGTATAGGTTGCTTGTTCGTCGCTCAGCGCTTTAGGAATTGGTGCCAGGTTGTAGTCAGCATCGTTGACGAAGAAATACTCCGAGAGGTTACCGTCGCGCTGGGTGGTATATTTGTAGCCACCGAGCATGCCGCCACATTGCGACGTGAAGCCGCGTTGGCAATTCTCGCAATGACCACAGGGGGTAATCGCGCACACGGCGACACGGTCGCCTTCTTTGCAGCGAGTGACATTGGCGCCACGCTTGTAGACGACACCGACGCTTTCGTGTCCGAGACCACGACCACTGGGAATCTCAATGACTCCGCGTACGGTATGCACGTCAGACGTACAAATGAGCGACGCGGTCGTTTTGATGATCGCATCGTTGGGGCCTGGGTCAGGAATGGGTTTCTCGACCACTCCCACCTTGCCGATGCCAAGGAATACTAAGGCTTTCATTGTTGTCCTCCTGTTTTACGCTGTGTTATGGACGCTGCCACACGCCAGCTTGCTCCAACAACGGAACGACTTCTTCGCCAAACCGCTGCATCTCCTCTAACATTGGGTGAAACTGCAGCAGGAACGTTGTGACTCCGACATCACGAAACGCCCGCAGGCGATCAGCGATCTGTTGCGCGGTGCCGACTAACCCTGCATCAGTACCACCATTCGAGCCCACCGCGCCAGGACGATAGGCGTAGGTGCGAATCATCTGCACTTTACGATCAACACCGGGAATCATTTCTTCCGCGCGGAGAGTGTGAAGACGCGCATGTGCGGCCCACGCTTCTGCTTCTGTCTTGCGGCAGATGACGAACGCACTAATGCCAAACTGTAAGTGACGGTCGCACTCCGCGGCATATGGTCGTACATGGTCAATGAGCTGTTGTGTTTCTGCGACCGGACGGCCATTGATGAGATACTCATCTGCCAATTGAGCCGCGAGTCGTTGGGCGATGTCTGACTCACCACCCAGATAGATGCGTGGATGTGGTTTGCGAAGAGGGAAAGGCGCCAGGGTGATATCATTTACCTGATAATACTGACCAGAGAAACTGAAGTGCGGCTGCGTCCACAAACCTTTGAGAATGGTCAAATACTCTGTTGAGCGTTGATAGCGATCGTCGTGGGGAAGACTTGCGATCCCCATCGCATCACTTTCTTTCTGCCACCAACCAGAAACCAAATTGATCGCCATGCGGCCACCGCTCATCTGATCGATGTTGCCGGCCATCTTGGCGGTTAGCACCGGATGTTTGAACGTTGGACGAACGGCTGGCATCAGCTCAATATGCTTGGTGATCGTGGCGAGACCAGCGGTAGAGGTCCAGGTTTCGAGCTGATCACTCTCCGGGTCGAACGGATTGAAGGTATGCTCTGCGAGAAGCAACGTGGCAAAGCCAATATCTTCCGCCAGCGTTGTCAAACGGCGAGTATAGTCGAACGACGCATTGTGCGTGTCCGGCTGTTTGGAAAAAATCCAATTGCCATAGACCGGTGCCCAGAAACCGAGACGAATAGACTGAGATGGTGAGCCTGCACGTTGAGCCACGATGCGACCTCCCTGTTCCGGCGGTCACCATAGCCAAAAGCGGAATGAGGCTCAATGATGGAGTTGTTCAAGGTTGGAGAACGGCGGATTGCGAGTCGCAGGTGTGTTCGGTACACCGTTCGAGTTCCCCTCTCCAGTCATGGAGAGGGGAGAGGGGTGAGGTCAACCACTTGTGGCGGAGACCAGTTTACCGCCCCACGCTTGCCGTCTGCGCACAGGTGTCAATGACAAGTTCCACGCGACGATTTTGTTGTCGCCCTTCAGGATTATCTGACCCGTCAGAATTGGTATTCGCAGAGATCGGACGTGTCTTGCCGAATCCCATACTGGTGATGCGATCGCTGGCGACACCATGTTGCACGAGATAGTTGCGTACTGAGGCCGCGCGTTTCTCGCTCAGAGGCTGATTGTACGCATCGGCTCCTTTGCCATCGGTGTGGCCCTCGACGCGAGCGGCATGTTGCGAAGCGCGCAGATGCTTCGCCGCGGCGTCAAGCGTTGGTGCTGCTTCACGACGAGTCTCGGATTTATCGAAATCGAAGAGCACATCGGCGCCAATGCGAAGCCGTTGCTCGCACTTGGACTCGACCACGTCGATCTTGGCGGCACGCAGATCAGTCGTCGCGGTGTTTTCCGTTTGACGCTTTCCCGCGCCACTCTGTGCTGCAGGCCAACAGTCTTGGTCACCATTTGTTGGTAGTGCGGTGCCACCGAGGAGAACACAGAAACGATCACTCTCCGGCCCTTGCACAGTGACGCGCAGAAGCTTTTCTCCACTATTATCAATAGGAAAACTCCGGGTGCTTTCTTCTTGTGGGTCAGAGCCATGAATCCAGTACCAATCCGCACCGCGCGCGTCTGTGTCGAGTAGCTGCAGCGTTAACTCCTTGCGTGCTCCTTTGCGCCCTTTATAAGAAATCTGCGTCAGCAAGTCCCCGGCTTTTGGACGAATGACGAAGTAGTACGTTGCCTTCGTGTTAGTGCCAGGAAGTGCACCGGCAATGACACCAGTCTCGGCGACCGGGGTCGGAGTGAAGATCGATCGTGAGAGCCCGTTGTGCACTTGCTGCGCGTTGGTCACGGTTCCGTTTAACGCAGAGCCGCCTAGCTCGACACGAAAGCCACCGGTTTCCGGCCCTTTCACGGTCAGACTCACAACCTGTCTCCCCTTTTTATCGATGGGAAAACTGCGTGTCGCCTCTTCGACGGCACCCGAGCCGTGAATCCAATACCACTCGCCTTTCTTGCCGCTCTCGTTCAGCAACGCGAACTCCAACGCTTGGTCGGCGCCCTCACGGCCTTGATAGGAGATCTGCGTAAGTAAGGTCCCAGGTTGCGCATCGACCGTGAAATAATAGGTCGTTTCTGCGGCAGGGAACGCGTCACTAATCACGCCGTTCGCGCCCACTGGCGTTGGTTTGATGATTGAAGTTGAGAATCCCGCCTGAGCCCACGATGCAGAGACGATCACCATCGCTGCGACAGCAAACACAAACAAACGACACATAAAGATTTCCTCCGTCCCCCACTGACCGAAGTGAGATTTGAAATGCTGTGAGAATTTATCGGCCAGACAGGGGAAAATTTAGGAGGAAGGGAATTTGGTAAGAAAATATAACGCCTTGCGGCATCACAGAGAAATTCACTCACCACTATATGGCCGGGCCAGGTTGCGCCTGATGTGCTCAACGCCTTGCGGCATCACAGAGAAATTCACCACGGGAGGCGTACTTTCCGCCTTTGCCTTGGACCCCCTTGTGCTCAACGCCTTGCGGCATCACAGAGAAATTCACCCTAACGGTCTGTTATATTACGCCGGAGAGCGCAAGTGCTCAACGCCTTGCGGCATCACAGAGAAATTCACACGTGATTGTGACAACCTGCCCATCTACGTTAACGTGCTCAACGCCTTGCGGCATCACAGAGAAATTCACCTCCATCACGAAAGGGTTATTAAAATGACGTGCCGGTGCTCAACGCCTTGCGGCATCACAGAGAAATTCACTGGGTTTACAGGAAATGACGAAGAGCCTCGAAGAGTGCTCAACGCCTTGCGGCATCACAGAGAAATTCACCTCTCCTCCAGACCTTCTCGATACCACGGTGATACGTGCTCAACGCCTTGCGGCATCACAGAGAAATTCACGGCTTGTTGTATGACGGATTTCAGGAACAAGAAATGTGCTCAACGCCTTGCGGCATCACAGAGAAATTCACGTGAAGGAAGAGGTTCGTACGTCTCTCGTGAACAGGTGCTCAACGCCTTGCGGCATCACAGGGAAATTCACATGCTGAAGAACGAGTTCCACGGCGTACGATCGGTGTGCTCAACGCCTTGCGGCATCACAGGGAAATTCACGTCGATGGACACGCGCGGGCAACGCTGGAGCGGGTGTGCTCAATGCCTTGCGGCATCACAGGGAAATTCACATGTCGCCAAGCTGCATACGGAACGCAGCGCCGACGTGCTCAACGCCTTGCGGCATCACAGGGAAATTCACAAGCTGCGCCGGATACGCCGCGCACTGCTTCTCTACGTGCTCAACGCCTTGCGGCATCACAGGGAAATTCACCATCGTTGTCATGAACGAACGCACGATGGAGCGTGCGTGCTCAACGCCTTGCGGCATCACAGGGAAATTCACATTCTAGAGCATGGGGGGGAGAACTGTCCCATCACGTGCTCAACGCCTTGCGGCATCACAGGGAAATTCACGAGGGGAATTGATTGCGGGGAATTTGGATGGAATGTGCTCAACGCCTTGCGGCATCACAGGGAAATTCACATACAAGAAAAACTCTTTCGAGCGGTATTTGAACTTGTGCTCAACGCCTTGCGGCATCACAGGGAAATTCACGTAGAGAATCCAGTCGTTAAGTTCCATCCTTTTGGGTGCTCAACGCCTTGCGGCATCACAGGGAAATTCACACCGTGAACACCAGTCCCATCACCGCACGATTCTGGTGTGCTCAACGCCTTGCGGCATCACAGGGAAATTCACGGCTCATTTGTAACTATCTGTTTTCTCTCCTGTTTCTTCTTAACCTGGCAAGTACCTCAGTTCGTTTTCTTGTTAGGGCCATTGCTTCTGTTTTCTACGCAGTCTAACGCGGCTACCGCATTTCAGTTTTTTCATGCATGGACTTGGTCCTTCTCGCAAACTCTCTTTTTTTCAAAGAACCTCAGCCGTTAGCTTAATTTCGTCTCACGCTAGACTCACACAGCGTTCGGTGCATGAATTCTCTGCGTTGACATGGAACAGCTATAAGACTGAAAATGCGGTTGCTCTTGTACCCACTCCTCTTTAGCGTTGCGAGCGATGATACGTTTTGAACAGCCGGGGCAAAGGCCGACGAGCATCAAGCTATCTTCTTCCGCAAGTTCGGTTTCGAGTTCCCAGCGCAGCCGTTCTAACTCCCGTTTGGTTAAACGACAACGAAAAATGGAGTACTGCAAGCTTTCTCCGTACCCTTTGAGCAGCTTGAAGCAGCGGCGCCAGCGTTTCGGCTCACGGATGTCATAACAGATGAGATACCAGTAGCGTTGTTCTGCCATCGTTCACCTCAGCCGCATGCGCGCAAACAGTCCTGGCTCGCCGCTCCACTCTTTCTCAAGGAGACGGGTCTCCAGCTCAATCAGTCGTGCATAAGACAGTGAATACCCAGTAACTGGATGTTTCCACTGGTCCTCTTTGCGCCGTTCGTATATTTCGATGGCTTTCTTACGACCAAGATCACTGAGCCAGACTTGTTTACCCGCACAAGTGAAGTCAGCATCCGCATCCCATTGCAAGCGATTGACAGAAGCGATCATCGGCAAATCCCATAACGGCACACGAAACAATTCCATCAGATCAAGTGCGAGCGGATGCGCTGCCGAGCGGGGGCGGTGAAAGAAGCCAAAGGCTGGTTCTAAGCCAACGGTGATAATGGCCTGAAGGACATCACGATAGAGCAGCGCGTAGCCAAAACTCAGCAAGGCATTGAGCCGGTCCTGGGGGGGACGACGGTTACGACCGTCAAAACGGAAACGTTCATCGAGGTCTTCCCGCAGCAGTGCGGGGAGAGCGGAGAAATAGTGCCGGGCCGCGTCACCCTCATGCCCACGTAGAGAATCGATGCCTTCCGCATGATCCACTGCGCGCAACGCATTGCGAATACCTTGCACGGCCTCGTCGATCCCGCACGCTGCTCGATCTTTATCGCGTGAGGCCCGTAATAAGAAACTGAGTTGTCCAGCGGCACGAGCGAAAACGAGCCGCCGGGCAAGGCGGAACACCATACCGGGATCATGTAAGGCCTCAAATTGACGCAGTCGGCGTTGTACAGGAGAAGCGCCAGCGGCAAGTCCGCCAATATAACGACCGCCACCCGTGAACCAATGTACGCCGATCTCTTGCGAGGCACACAAGTGAATTGCTTGCGTACTGATTTGTGCGTTGCCGTGCACGACGACTTCGCCGACCGAACGAATAGGAAACACCTGCTTGCTGCCTTCAGTGTCGACAACGGTAAGCGTGTCGCCAGCACGGCCAATACGCGCACCGTGCGTAGTCACATGAACCGTTTGTCGTTCACGATCTTGTGGGAACAGACGGATCGGATCTTTGGGTTCATGCTGAGACAAACGTCCTTCTTCGGGAAGGCAGACTGGTGCTAAGGCGGTGGCAGGAAACAACTTACCGCAATAGTGATTGACCGGAGTGGAGAGCCTCTGCACAAGAGCAGGGATGAGAGACGAGACCATTGTGTGCTGGCTTCGGTCTAAGTATCGAAGTCTGGTCGAAGAGCTGGATGAACGCGGGCGAC
>VGTJ01000086.1 GCA_016874775.1 Deltaproteobacteria bacterium | reverse complement strand
AAAAAACCCCCCAGAAGCTTGCCCCCCCCCCCCCCCCCCCCATTGAACCGCGGGATCACAGATTGGCGCGCTGACCGGCAGGATTGTATCTCAGCCCGACCTGCTCGTGGAAGAGTGGGCCGCGACGGTTTGTTCCTGGTCTGATCCGTCCGGAATGTCATGGCAGGGCACTTTTTCTGTCCGGGTAAAGAATTTCCTACTGTCGCCGATACCAAAGATTGTACAAGCACTACGACCACGGGGGTGGTCAGAAAAGGGGATCGATATGCAAGCGACGGAAGCGACTGTTCTGTTGCAGAATCTTGTCTCACTGAACGAAGGGTTCTCCCAACTCGGGGTACGACTGTCTCAAGCAGCGAATGCTTTGCAAACGACAGGGATGCCACCAGCATCGACGTTGATCGAAGAGATCAACTCGTCACGGCGCTCTTTTGCTGAACTTTGCGCAAAGAGCATTGCTCTTGCTGAGGTGTTCTCGCTAACACCAATGCCGAAACCTGAGACAATTGTCTCTCTTGGCGATCTACAAGCACTTTTGCAAGCCCTGAACGAAGCAGAAGAAAAACGAAAAGTAGTCAAGGAGCTGACCCAGCAGGCACTCTCAACGCTGGACCGTCTCTATGCGATCAAGCATCGTGAGCGTGAAGTGTTTGCCCCATTGGCAGAGTGTCAGATGCGAGCAACAGTACTGCGGAATGCGATTGCCGAGACGCCGTGGCCAAAGGTGCACCCAAGTATCGAGGATTTAGGCAAAGCCGAGAATCCCTTTGTCGCGCTCTTGCTGTTAGTCGAGCATGGAGAAGAGTTGGACGATGACCAGTGTATACGCTGCCAAGACATCGTTGAACGGGTGTTTAGCCGGCCGCTTGCTGTCGCCACTTTACGCGGCAAGTTGACACTCCTGTCTGAGACGAGTACTGCACATGAAACTCTCACTGTTCCGCCAGCGGTAGGGGGAACTACCAGTGATCGGAATTCTGGCGCGAGTAGCAAACGATCGATAGTGGAGCCAGCCCCGGCTGTTGTGGCAGCCCCTGTCGCCCGTGAACTCCCGAGCGAAAAACCTGCAGCCCCTCCGTTCAGTATGCGAAATGGAAACACTGAGGTTGCACCGATACCACCGATGGCGAGTACCTCGACACGGGCGTTTGCCGAGAGCAGTACGGAGGCGAAAAGTGTCTCTTCTGTTGAAACACCAATCAACGCGAAGATAGGAGCGCCAGAGAACCCATCTCCGCTTGCTGCTGCGAAGACGCAAATCGCCCCTGATACTGAAGATAGAAATCGGCTACAGGCTCAGCCGACTCCGCTTGAGAGTGGGCCGGTGAACCGAACTTTTTCTCCCGCACCAACTACGTCACAGTCCGATGGCGATCCCATCCTCGTTCCTGCCTCTTCTCACGAAAAAACGGCTCGTGTGGCTCCAAGACGGGGAGCAGGAATCGTCGACGTCCTCTATCGATTTGAGATCGATGACAAGGCGCAAAAGATCGCGAATATGCTGCTCTCGGGAGCCTACAGGTTAGGAGAAGAGAAACCAGCGTTTGTCCGTGACTTGGTGTGGCGTCTGATCTTTGAAGAGAAACTGACGTTAGCGTTTCATGTCGCCCGATGCTTGGAAGCGCAGTACCCAGATTTTCATCCGCGGCTTCCGTCGTGGCTGCTGCGTTCTATCGTCCTTGGGCAGCGTGTCCGCAACCCGCAAGGAGAGATTGGACGGTTCCTCAAAGATGACTTCGCGCACTGTGATACTGATTGCCGCACAACGGGTGATAAAGAATGGGACTTGGCGGTCGAGTTTCTCCTCTTGGCGGGAGCATTCGTGCCGGCGCTTCTCGCTCCAGATACCCGAGCTTCAACCATTCTTCACGGTGTCTGTCTCGGCGAGGGTCTCGAAAACCTCTCCGCTTTTTGCAATGTCGTTGCCGTGTACGGCGACCTCTTTATTCCACTTGATCCGACGCTGATGAAGAAGCCTGTCCGTCCTCAGGGGAAAGAGCCTGGAGGTTTCATGCGTCGTCTGATCGGCAACCAAGAAGGTGGCGCACGGAAAGATGTCATGACCGAGCAAGCGGAACCGCTCCGCATTGAGGTCATGAATCGACACCAGGCTGTACTGGAGGAGCTGAGTCAATTCCGCAATACGCACTCGTCTATTCTGCTCCTTGGCGGCCTGGCGGCGTGCCGACGCGCAGTTGAGAGTGTGGTACTCCTGTTCGATGCGGAGGCGCCGTTCTCGTCCGATGAACCACTGCCGCGTCCGCTCTTGAATGCGGACTTGTCACGTATTCCTACGTTGGTGCTGAACAAGCAAGGAGAAGTAGAAGGAGCGGATCAGGCAGCGTTCCTGGAAAATGTGCTGCGATTGGTTGCCAGTGGGCCATTCAAGATGATCTAACTCAGACTTGAGGACATTCGTACACTTTACGCTATAGACTCCGAGCCGTGTCATTCTGAGTGCAGCGAAGAATCTCTCTGCGAGGCCCTTCGTTTCACTCAGGGTGACAATGTAAATAGTCCAATCTTCTGTAGGCCGACTTAGTCCAACGTAATAAACAGTGACTTCCGTGGTTTGCCACCAACCGCACGGCTAATATGCCCTTGGCCGATGGTATCTTCAGCTAACAAGATGTCACCCGAACGTAAGAGCCGCTTGGTGCCATCACCGACTTCAATCTCAACTTCACCCTCCAAGTTCACCACATACTGCCGCCGCGGTGCGTTGTGAAAGTCGAAATTGTACGACCCATCAGTCTCACGGAACACCACGCCAGTGGCCTTCTGTAGCGAAGACATAAAGCCAGCTTTCCCGCCGTCTTTCAACTCAACTTCGATATCTTCAAAATGCGACTTGTTATCTGTACCAGTGTAGACACGAGTGATTTTCATTGTGCGCCCTCCTGTGTTCGCGAATAGTTCTTGTGGACGTAGTGTGTCGTGGTTCCACGCGACCGTAAAGGCCAGTAGGACGACTGCTCCAATGGTGATCGTTCGCTTTAGTGACATGTGAATACCTCCTCCCTCATTCTCGCAGAACAGTGACGACTTTCTCCGCATTGTCTAGGTGGACTGCGATCCAGATATCCATATTGCTAGTCGGGCGAGGATAGCCATAATAGCCGACGGCATACCCACCAATGAGGAGGTACTGCACGTCATGCGCGTTCAGCAATTGCAAAAACTCTTTGAAGTCTGGTGGAAGCTGGATTGTAGCCATAAGCACGCTGGCGCATTAACTCCAACGCTTGGAATCGTTCTCCGGGAGTTCGAGACAGCCACCAGGCTTTTTCGTCTGACTCGTCATGCAGCGAGGCAACCGAAAAAGCGGTCTTGTCCATTGTGGTGAGAATGTCACTCCTGCTGCTATTGTTCGTACGAGTCATTTCGACGAGTCACTTTCTACTGTGATCTGTATATCAAGACGCACCGCAGAAAGTAAGGACTCAGAATGACAATGTCGAGCGACTTGATAATTCCCTCTCCCATACCGAGAGTGTTGCGATTGACATAGTACAGAAGTGAGATTCGGAGTTCATCCGAACAGAGATGATTCTCGGTTTCGCGATGCTTCAGCAAGGTTACTTATACAAGCTGGGGACGGCTAATCTTCCGTCCCAGGCAGCAAGACGCCGCCAGACTTCTTATCTGGTGGTACGGCGAAACTCGGGCGATCAAGCTGCTTTTGCCATTGTGGTGGGGCTTTGTGGTCACGCAAGAAATTACGGAAGCGATCGCGTTCGCCAGTTGAGTGCGCGGCGATTTCGCTGTCATCGCGCACGATGTGTGGAGTAAGGAAAATCAGTAAATTGATCTTGTCACTGTTAGCGCCATCGGTACGAAAGAAGTTCCCCAGCACAGGAATGTCTTGCAGGTACGGAACGCCGGACCGTTGCCGAAATGAGTTGTCAGAAATCAATCCGCCAATCACGACGGTCTGGCCACTCTTGGCGACCACGGTGGTACTGGCTGAACGTACGGAAGTTGTCGGACCCACGAGGTTGGGATCACCCACTGCCGTAGGCACGATCGCTGATACTTCCTCATAGACATCGAGTCGGACGTTCTCACCTTCAGAAATCTGCGGTGTGAGGCGTAAAGTAATACCGACATCCTCACGTTGTACGTTGGCAAATAAGTTACGCAACTGCGTGGTGTCGGTCGCGCGACTAGCAATGAATGGGACGTTTTGACCGACGAGTATTTCAGCTTCCTGATTATCGGCAGTCAGCAGGGTTGGTGCTGAGAGGACGTTAATGTCACTGCTTGTCTGGGCGGCGCGGAGTAATGCCACTTGCGCCGGAATGCGCGTGCCATCAGGAAGTTCGACGGTTCTGTTGCTGGCTGCCGCAAGGAGCAGGCCCGAGAGGCTCGCGGGGTTCTTCAGTGCTGAGTTGAGGTCTTTTAATTGCGTGCGGCCAAGCGCTACGCCTTCACCACCTAAGCTGAATCCATGCTGGAGTTCGACACCCAACTCGCGTGCACGCTCCATGCTCACTTCGAGAATAATCGCCTCAACATAGACTTGCTTGCGGCGGACATCGAGTTGCTCGATCACCGACTTCAGCGTGGCGAAATCCTGCGGGGCAGCACTGATCAATAACGAATTGGTTGAGGGATCAGCGGAAATAGAAACTTCGCTACTGAACTCTGGCGCCGCTCCAGAGACCGAACCGCCACCGGACGGCATAGAGGGAAGTTGAGGAGAAGATGGCATGCGATCACTCATGCCCGAACCGTAGCGGTCGTTGCTTCTGCCGAACCGTCGCTCGCGATTATAGCGGCGTTCACGACGTGGGACGTTCAGAGAGCGGCTACCACTCATGCCGCCGGTGCTTCCTCCGATCAAATCAGCTAACACGGGAAGGAGTTCTTCAGCATTGGCGTATTTAAGGGTGTACACGTGAATCTTGCTGCGTCCCGGCGGGAGTGGCACATCGAGTTGATGCACTAAGTGTCGAGTCTCATGACATCGCGTACTCATTTTTGTGCAAAAATCCAAGAAATTCGACGAATTCTTAGTGCGCGATGTTATGAGACCTGACAACTAAGCGCTGGACGGTCTTCAGTTCCAATGGGCTCGCCATGACAATGAGTGAGTTGGTGCGCTCGTCAGGTAACACGCGAATCGTGCGGATGCTGCTGGGGGGGGATGGTTGGTTACTCGCCGTCGCTGTTGCTGCAGCAGTGGTAGTGGTAACGATTTTGACTCGGGAGATGGAACTGCTCTCACTGCTATCTTGACCCTTCAGGATCTCTTCAATCTTCTTGGCAAGATCAGACGCAACGGCGTGTTTCAGCGGAATGACCTCAGTGAGGTGTTCGTATCCTTCAACATCGAGGTCTTCCAACATCAAGAGGAGACGTTTGACGTTCGTGGCAGCGTCGGTAAGGATGAGTGAGTTGGTTTGCGGATACGGCAAAACCAGGCCATCGCCGGACACCATTGGCTGCAGGACTTGCACTATTTCATTGGCGCTGACATGGCGAAGCGGCACTAACCGGGTGATGAATTCATCACCAACGCTTGCGATCGAGCCGTTGTACACGGTAGGCAGGCCGACTTGTTTGGCTTCCTTACTAGGGACGATCTTCACCACACGACCACTTTCTACCGTGGTATAGCCTTTCACTTGCAGGACCGACTGAAAGATGGCGTAGGCTTCATCGGTTGTCACTTTGGTTGGCGAAATAATCGTGACCTTGCCGCGTACTTTCTCATCGACAATGAAGTTGCGATGCGTGATCTCGCTGATGAACTGTGCCAGGACAGAGATGTCGATGTCTTGGAAGTTCATCGTTACCAGATTGTCTGACCCCGACGGCTGTGACTTCTTACTATTGGTCTCTGGGGCGAAGCCGTTACGTTGTCCGTTTGAGTCGTGTGTCTCGTTGTGACGTGGCAGCGAACGATGTTGTGCCCAACTCACCGAGCCGTGGGTCAGCACTGCGAGCGCGAGAACCAAACCAATCCTGTAGTTAACGAATTTCATAGGAAAGCGAAGTCGGTTGCTGGTTACGCAGCACGTCCACACGAATTTGCTGATGGCCTTGGAGATCTTGCAGCAATTGAAATGCGGTGCTGGGGTTGGAAATCTCAACGCCATTCACACGTTGGATCACATCGCCGTTTTTCAAACCAATACGATCGATCAAACTGTCGGGCTTGATTTGGAACAGACGGAACCCTTGAGTGACACCTTCTTGCACGGAGTAGGGGACCGCACGCACCTGGGTGAACAACTCGCTCAGGTTGTTGATGGCGTGATCCACCTCGCGTCGATCAATCGTGTAACTATCCTGCGCAGTCTGCTGGATGCCTTCTTGAGGGTCGGCATTCACTGGCGTTGAGATGGGAACAGGGGAGACCTGGCCTGCTGGCGTAAGCGCGTCTTTTGGGAGGAGGAGAGTCTCACGTTTCCCATCCCGTTCGATGATGATGCGATCCCATCCAACTTGGACTAAGACGATGCCTGGCGCGACAAGGTCGCCTTCGCGATAGAGTCCTTGCGAACGAGTTGTTTGGTTCTCCACGATAGCGAAGGCACGGTCGTGCATGCCAGTGGCAGTGCCGAGGAGTCGAATGTTGGCACTACTTGTCGCTGCGACAAGCGCAGTACTTTCACGATTGGTGGGGGCTTTGACAGAGTTAAACAGATCTCGCGTGTGAACGATGGCGTACGACGAGAGCGGCGGCTTGGTTTGTGGAGAACGGGATTGGGTTGTTTCCTGATGTTGGGGAATGGAGGGCGGCAACGCGAGCTTAGTAGCGACGACAGTATTAACAGAAAGTGCGCAGAAATACGCCAGTCCAGTTAACAACAATACCCGTGCACTGAGGAGAAAAAGCTGCACCCCTACCACCACCACATCCACCTTTCAGCCTATGCTGGCAGGATAAGTGAAAGCTGCTGGCAATTCAAGCTGTTGGGGGAGTTTCTCCGTTCTCCACTCGCTTTCCTCTTTCGTGGCCACTTGCTAAGGCATGGGAGGTGAGGCTGTTTGAGTGGGTGGAAACTGTATGTGAAAAGTCCCTCCAGGTGTGGGGAATGCAACCTCTTGGCTCCTTTCCTCATTGACTCGTTTCGTGATCTTGGTTAAGCCCGTTGCTCTATGGAAGAAAACGAGCAGATTGTTGTCCGTAAGAATAAGTTGGCGGCGCTGAAAGAATCCGGCGCGCAAACCTACCCCAACGATTTTTTCCCTTCCCATACCACCGCCGAACTGCACGAACGGTTTGCTGGTGCGAGCGAAGAGGAACTCACCAAAGGAACGGAAGCCGTTACGATTGCTGGTCGGATCATGTCGGTGCGCCACTTCGGTAAAGCGGCGTTTTTTCACCTGCAAGACCGTAGCGCGCAAATTCAAGTCTATGTCCGCCAAGGCGATAGCCCGCCAGAAGCAGTCGCGCTGCTCAAAGAGTCACTCGATGTTGGTGATATTGTGGGTGTCAGCGGACCGGTGTTTCGTACCCGAACCGGTGAGCTGACGATTAAAACGACAGCACTCCGCCTCTTGAGTAAATCGTTGACTCCACTGCCGGAAAAGTGGCACGGGTTACAGGATGTCGAGGTGCGTTATCGTCAGCGTTATCTCGATCTGATTGTGAACCCGCAGGCGCGAGAAACCTTCCGACGACGGGCGAAAATTATCGAGATTATCCGCCGCTTTTTCCAAGAGCGGGATTTTATCGAAGTCGAAACCCCAATGATGCAGAGTATCGCTGGAGGTGCGCTGGCGCGGCCGTTTATTACCCATCACAATGCGTTGGATATTGATCTGTATCTCCGCATCGCGCCGGAGCTGTTCCTCAAGCGTTTAGTTGTTGGTGGCTTCGATCGTGTGTTTGAGTTGGGGCGCAATTTCCGTAATGAAGGAATCTCAACCAGACATAATCCTGAGTACACCATGCTGGAATTCTATCAGGCATATGCGACCTATGAGCACCTGATGACGCAAACCGAGGAGTTATTTGTCCGTCTGGCCCAAGAGGTGACCGGTGGCTTGCGCGTCACCTATGGTGAGCGCGAAATTGATTTTTCTCCGCCGTGGCGGCGACTTGGGTTGAAGGAAGGGGTTTGCGAGTATACTGGCCTCACTCCAGAAGAAGCGGATCAAGAAGGACCGCTGCGAGCGAAGGCCCATGAGCTGGGGATTCATCCGCCAGCGTCTGCTCCAGTAGGAAAAGTCCTTGAGGAAATTTTCGGCGTAGCGGTTGAACCGCATCTGATCCAACCGACATTTGTCGTGAGCTATCCGGTTGAAGTTTCGCCGCTCGCACGACGCAACAATACTGATCCGCGCTTTGTCGATCGCTTTGAGCTGTACATCGCTGGCCGCGAGATTGCCAATGCGTTCTCGGAGTTGAACGACCCAGAAGACCAGTTGCAGCGTTTTGTCGAACAATTGCGTGAACGCGAAGCGGGTGACCAAGAAGCGCATGCGCTAGACGAAGACTACGTGCAGGCCTTGGAATACGGTCTGCCACCGACGGCTGGCGAGGGCATCGGTATTGATCGACTAGTGATGTTGTTGACCAACTCACCGTCAATCCGTGATGTGATTTTGTTCCCGCAAATGCGACCGGAAAAGAAATAGCATATAGGCTTGTCGCCGAGGGGCTGGTACAATCGAGGTGGAAAGCGTGGGGATCATGAGGATTGGGAGGCCATGCCACTCGAACAGACTGTAGAAGCCGAAGCGAAGGACGTGCGTGAGAATGTCACGCCGCTTTCCGCTCCGCGCTCCGACCCAAAGCCGTTCTTTTCCTTGCCATACGAACTCTTCGTGAGTTTGCGCTACTTACGCGCGAAACGTCGTGAACGGTTCATTTCGCTGATTACGTTTTTTTCCACGTTGGGCGTGTTGTTGGGAGTGATGACCCTCAACATTGTCCTGGCGGTCATGACTGGCTTTGAGGAAGATTTACGCAATCGTATTTTAGGGTTTAATCCGCATATTCTGGTCTCGACGTATAGCAATACGATTGCCGATGCAAAACAGGTCGTCGAGAAAATCGAGCAAGTGCCAGGGGTTATTACTGCCACGTCTGTGGTCTATGGCCAGGTCATGGTCAGTTCGCGGCAACGTGTTTCTGGTGTGGTCGTGCGCGCGGTTGAACCGGAACTGGCGAGTTCGGTCGTGAATGTTGTGGCGCATATCGCTGCGGGTACGTTGGATGACCTGGGTAAAGAGCGTGATATTACCATTCGCGAGGACAGCGGGACGCGTAATGTGAAGCTCTCCGGCGTCGTGATTGGAGAGGAGCTGCGCAAGCAATTACAAGTAGAAGTTGGAGAACCGATCAGTTTGGTATCGCCGCTCCAAACCACTCCCGGTCCATTGGGGATGGTCCCGAAGGTGAAACGTTTCTATGTGGCTGCGGCCTTCAAGTCTGGCATGGTCGATTATGATGGTACCCTGATTTACATGGGGTTAGCTGATGCGCAACAGTTTTTTGCGATCGGTGACCAAGTGACGGGTATCGAAGTCCGGGTGCAGGACCCCTACGAGGCCCCTGACGTGGCAAGTGTCATGCAGACTCAACTTGGTATTTCTTACACTGCGCGTGATTGGACCAAGATCAACAGCAACATCTTTGTTGCGCTCAGACTAGAGAAGTTTGTTTACTCGTTGGTGATTCTGTTGATCGTGCTGGTGGCGGCGTTCAACATCATTGCCACGTTGATTATGGTGGTGATGGAGAAACGCAAAGACATTGCCGTGCTCAAATCGATTGGTGCCACGAATAAGTCGATTAGTCGCATCTTTATCTTCAAAGGGTTCGTGATTGGTGCGATTGGGGCTTTTTTAGGAACTTTGTGTGGGTACGCAATCTGTTGGCTGATGCAGGAGGGGTACATCAACGTATCGTTGCCGCCCGACGTGTTTTACGTCAATACCGTGCCAGTCAAAATCTATATCGAGAATTTTCTCATTGTTGGAGCCGCAGCGTTACTCATCTGTTTGTTGGCTACCATGTATCCTGCCCGTCAGGCCGCCAAACTGTCACCGGTTGAGGTGATCCGGTATGAATAGGTCCAAAGTCCAAGGTCCAAAGTCCGAGGTCTAAAGTTTATATGATGAGGCTAGTAGTTAGTCCAGAAAGTTTTGAGGAATGACTCCAGGAACGTCATTCCCGCGAAAGCATGTCCTGAGCCCAGTCGAAGGGCGGGAATCCAGGGAGGTTAATACGCAGCCAGTGCTTGAAGATCCTGGATGCCCACCGAAGTTTATCCTGAGCCTAGTCGAAGGGCGGGCATGACGAAGCCCTACCCCTCAAAATTAAATTGACTGACTACTAGAGGCTAGGGGCTAGAGACTGGTTCCTACCCATCCAAGTCTCTAGCCCCTAGCCTCTAACCCCAAAGTGCCTTACTGACAACTGACAACTGATAACTGACAACTATTCCCCATGTCTGATATTCTTCTCCATGCCGAACAGATCGGCAAAAGTTATGGTGACGGTGACCACGTTGTTCGCGTCTTCGCAGGGTTAGATCTGGTTATTCGTCGTCGCGAACGAGTCGCGATTATCGGTGAGTCGGGGGTCGGAAAGAGCACCCTTCTGCATATTCTCGGGACACTCGATCGCCCGACTGAAGGAAAAGTCTTTCTTGATGGTCATGATTTCTTTGCCTTGCCAGAGCCAGAGCTAGCGGCACTGCGCAACCGTGAAATCGGCTTTATTTTCCAATTTCATCACCTGATGCCAGACTTCACTGCGCTGGAAAATGTGATGATGCCCATCCTGGTTGCTGGGGCGAGCTGGTCAGAAGCGCGACGGCGAGCGACCGAAATGCTGCAACGTGTCGGGCTAGCTGAGCGCGTTACCCACCGTCCTGGTGAACTCTCAGGTGGCGAGCAACAACGGGTGGCAGTGGCGCGAGCATTAGTGCTACGCCCTCGCCTCATTCTGGCTGACGAACCGACAGGGAATCTTGATCCTGGGACTGGGGATAGTGTCTTACGGCTCCTGCTGTCGCTCAATCAGGAACTTGGCGTGACGATGGTCATTGTGACACACAGTGAAAAACTTGCAGCGGCGATGGACCGAACCTTACGGTTGATTGGCGGCAAGCTGGTGGAGGTGACGGGGTGAGATCATTCGATCGTAGATCGCGCAGTAATGGCAGCGCGCAAAGCAGGACCCAAATAAATTAAAAATTAAGAATGAAAAATTAAAAATGGGGAAATAAGCTTCAGGCTGTAGGGGAAGAGTGGTTGGTGCCCATTGCTTCTCTCGAAGAGTGGAAGCAAAAGGCTGCCTTCAAAGATCCGGCGATGCTAGAGCGAAACCTCGCTGCCCTACGCAAAGCGGGGTAGAAGTCAATTAAGAATGAAAAATGGAAAACTAAAAGTGAGGAAGATAGGCCACAGGCTGTAGGCTGAAAGGAGAAGATAAGAAAAGGCGAAAAGACTGAAAGAAAGTGAGTTTGACAATTTTACGCAAATCAAAAATCATGCAGAAGAAGCCACCATTGGACTCCTATTTGAGATGAAGACGGTAAAACACAGACCACCCTTCGACAAGCTCAGGGTGAACGGTTCTTGGTGCGGCTAGTGTTCCCCTTCGTGCTGAAGTCCTGAGCTTTGTCGAAGGATCGAAGCATGAACGGCGCACCGATCCACAAATGATTTAGGAAACCCATATTGGTTGATGCAGCTAAGCGGGGCTTTTCTGAAGAAGAAGCTCGTCGTGGCGGGGGATTCGTGTTCACCAACCATCGGTTTCCCCCCGCTGCTCCTCCTGCTACAGTAGAGCAGGTAGGGGTACCCCATGGAACTCATCCTCCTCAAAGCAGCGTTGTTGTTGTATCTGCTGAGCACTGGAGCATTCTTGCTGCCATTTCTTTCGCAGCGGGCTATTTCACGTGGGCTTGGCCCGGGCTTACTCCTGGCTGCTTTTGCCTGTCATACTGGAGCAATTCTGACGCGCTCGCTGACCGCGGGTTACATTGCCGTTACCAATTCATATGAAGCGATGTCGTTCTTTGCGTTTCTGACCGCGGGTTTATGTGTGCTGGTACAGCTACGCACGCCTGTCGCGTTGCTTGGTGCGGTTGTCAGCCCGATTGCTTTTCTGCTGACATTTGCAGCGTTTTTCTTTTATGCCAAGGTGCAGACCTTGCCGCCGTCTCTTCACAGTTCATGGTTGCCGATTCATGTGACCTTGGCGTTCCTTGGCTACGCGGTCTTCGGTGTCGCCTTTAGTGCCAGTCTTCTTTATCTCGTGCAAGAAAAGCAACTGAAGGCCAAAAAAGCGCATGCGCTCTTTCGTCGTTTGCCCTCGCTCGAAACGCTTGATGAACTGAACTATCGCTCGCTTTCCTGGGGGTTTCCACTGTTGACCCTCGGCATTCTCAGTGGTGCCGTGTGGGCTGAGTATGCGTGGGGTCATTTTTGGCTGTGGGAACCGCGCCTGGTGTTGTCGGTCTTGACCTGGGTGCTCTATGCCCTGCTTTTGTATTATCGCACTGCCGGATGGCGAGGCCGTCGTGCGGCTGCATTGACCATTATCTGCTTTGCCGTGCTGCTGGTCTCGTTTTTAGGAGTTCGATTCTTTCCGGGACGGCATGGGGGGCAATTTGGCTAAACGTAATGCCGACCTTCTCATCGTCGGCCTCAATCATCGCAGTGCACCCGTCGAAGTGCGCGAACGTCTCGCTTTCAACAACGGAACCCTCGAACCAGCGCTGCGGCGTTTGGTTGACACCGAGACCGTGCGGGAAGGGATGATCCTGTCTACTTGTAACCGCGTGGAGATCATCACCAGTACGGCTGATGTGGCGGCGGCAGATGTGCGGGTCAAGGAGTTTTTAGCAGAAACCCAGGGGGCTTCGCGGGCAGCGTTTGAGGAGCATTTGTATACGCGGAGTGGGAAGGATGCGCTGGTACACCTATTCCGCGTAGCCGCAAGTTTAGACTCACTTGTTGTTGGCGAACCGCAAATTCTCGGGCAAGTGAAAGATGCGTACGCGGCAGCAACCGAAGTCGGCACTCTAGGTGAGATCCTCCACCGTTGCTTTCACAAGACGTTTGCTGTGGCGAAACGTGTCCGCAGCGAAACCCGTATCGCCGCAAAAGCGGTGTCAGTGAGTTCCGCAGCGGTCGAGTTAGCACGGAGCATTTTCGATCACTTACATGACAAGACGGCAATGGTGATCGGGGCCGGGGAAATTGGTGAACTGGCGGTTCGTCATCTGCAGAATCATGGCATTGGCAAAGTGCTGGTGACCAATCGCACGTATTCTCGTGCAGTGGAGCTGGCGCAGGAGTTTAATGGGACCGTCGTTCCCTTCGAGCAGTTTCCGGCGCACCTACCCAATGCTGACATTATTATCGGTTCGGCTGGAGGTAACGACTATCTCGTTGGACCGACAATCGTCCAAGAGGCACTGCGCGGACGCAAACGCCGCCCGATGTTCTTTATCGATCTTGGCGTACCACGCAATTTTGATCCACGTCTCAACGATATTGAGAACATCTTTCTCTATGACATCGACGATCTGCAACAGGTGATTGAAGAAAATAAAGACGAACGTGAACGTGAAGCACAGAAAGCAGAAGCGATTGTTGCAGAGGAGGTCGAGTCATTTTGGCAGTGGCTGTCTGGTTTGGAAGTGACGCCGACGATCGTTGCCCTACGAGAAAAGGCTGAAGCGATTCGCCAACGTGAACTCGAAAGAGTCTTCGCGGCATTGAAAGAGCTGCCACCGCACGCGCAGAAAGCGATAGAGGCGCTCAGTTTGGGAATTGTCAACAAGTTGTTACACCCACCGATCGCCTACTTAAAAAGCACGAGTCGGAACGGCGAAACCGACAATGCCCGTGAAGTTGCGGTGGTTCGACGCATCTTCGGATTGGATAATGACAGTGAATAAGATGCGTTTGCGGATTGGGACACGTGGGAGCGCGCTCGCGCTGTGGCAAGCGGAGTGGGTCAAATCTCGGCTTGAGCACCTATGGTCAGACTTGCAGATTGAACTGGTGCCGATCAAAACCTCCGGCGATCGGATTCAGGATGTTTCGCTATCGACTATTGGTGGCAAAGGACTGTTTGTGAAAGAGATCGAGGATGCACTATTGTCGAAGACCGTAGATGTCGCCGTGCATTCGATCAAAGATCTGCCCGGAGATTTGCCGCCAGGGCTCACTCTGAGTGCTATTCCTGAACGTGAAGATCCACGTGATGTGTTGATCTCGCGCAATGGTGAAACTCTGACGCAACTGCCAAATGGAACACGAGTTGGCACCAGTAGCCTGCGACGACAGGCGCTCTTGTTGCACTTGCATCCTGGGCTCCAGATTGAACTCTTACGTGGTAATGTTGATTCGCGACTGCGTAAGCAGCATGAAGGTGTGGTGGACGCGACGATTTTGGCGGCAGCCGGGCTCAAACGTTTGGGGCTCATGCCACCGAACAGTCAGATTCTTGATGAGTACGAATTTCTTCCGGCGATTGGTCAGGGGGCACTTGGGATCGAAACACGCGCTGATGATGTAGAAGTCGTCGCCCGAGTCCGTCCTTTGCATCATGAGACTACAGCGGTTGCTGTTATTGCAGAACGCGCTTTTCTACGCCGTATGGGTGGCAGTTGCCGAACCCCACTGGCAGCGAAAGGAAAAGCTGAGTCTGGGATGGTGCATTTAACTGCGCTTATTGCCAGTCCCGATGGCACGAAGGTGATTCGCGGTGAACAAAACGGAGCGAAAGATACCGCTGAAGACGTTGGTTCCTTGTTAGCAGAGCGCTTGTTAGCGCAAGGTGGAGAGGAAATTATGAGGGGGTTAGAAAGACTGTGAAACGTAGTCAATAGAACGTGTTGCGTGAAACGTGGTACGTAGGCTGCCACACGCGAGCCGTTACCACAAAAATCACGCATCACGTAACACGCATCACGTTTATGCCAACCACAACTGTTACTGTTACAAACAAGCCCCTCCTCAATCGCCGCATTGTCGTAACGCGACCGCGCACGCAATCGCGAGGGTTCGCGGAAACTCTCGAACAATATGGCGCTGAGGTGATACTGTTTCCGACGATCGAGACGGTTCCGGTTGCCGCGTACGCGCGGCTCGATGCAGCGCTGGAACAGATTGGACAGTATCACTGGTTGCTTTTCACCAGTGTGAACGGTGTGAAATTCTTCACCGAGCGCCTCACCGCCTGTGGGAAATCTGCCGAAACATTACGACACTTGAAAGTGGCAACGATTGGACCAGAAACCGCACGCGCAGTGAATGATCTGTCTCTCCAGGTGCATGCCGTCCCTGCAGAGTATCGAGCAGAAGCGTTGGTGACGGTGTTGGGAGAGGTACGTGGCCAGCGCATCTTGCTTCCTCGGGCTGCCGAAGCACGGTATGTGTTACCAAAAGAGTTACGGGCGCTTGGAGCGCAGGTTGATGAGATTCCGGTGTACGAAACTCGACGCCCGCAATCGGCAGAGACAGAAAAGGTCCGTGCCCTGTTGTCAGCGGCCAAGATCGACCTGGTGACCTTTACCAGTTCAAGCACGGTACGGAACTTTGTTGCGGCATTTCCTGAGGAGAATCTCTTTCAGCTTTTGCAGACGACCCATATTGGCTGTATCGGACCGATTACTGCAGACACGGTCCGAGAATACGGCCTGACCGTGGCGGTGCAGGCGAGTGTGTATACCATTCCTGGATTTACTGAAGCGATCGTGGAGTATTTTGGCAAAGTAGTCAGGAGTCAGTAGTCAGCATTCAGTAGGGGCACGGTGCTGTCGTGTTCGAAAAATGAGGTGTTCCCATGCGTTTCCCCATTTACCGGCCTCGTCGGCTGCGTAGAAATGAAAATTTCCGCCGTTTGATCCGTGAGACGAAGCTCACGGTCGATGACCTCATTATGCCGCTGTTTATCGTACCGGGAACGCGAGTGACCAATCCGATCTCTTCAATGCCTGGCGTTGCGCAATTGTCAGTTGACCGTGCGGTGGAAGAATGTAAAGCGATTCGCGACCTGGGTATCCCTGGGGTGATTCTCTTTGGCATTCCTGACCACAAAGATGCGGTTGGGTCCGATGCCTATAATGACGATGGCATCATTCAACGGGCGCTCCGAGCGCTGAAAGAGCAGATCCCTGGCCTGACGTTGATTACCGATGTGTGCTTTTGTGAATACACCGATCATGGTCATTGCGGCATTATCAAAGGGCACGATGTCGACAATGACGCAACACTAGAGATCCTGGTGAAAGAATCGCTGTCGCATGCACGAGCTGGCGCTGATATGGTTGCGCCGTCAGACATGATGGATGGACGTATTGGCGCGATTCGCCAGGCGCTCGACAGTGAAGGCTTTCCCCATATCCCGATCATGGCCTATTCCGCAAAGTTTGCTTCTGGGTTCTATGGCCCGTTTCGTGAGGCTGCCGAGTCCACACCGCAGTTTGGCGATCGCCGTTCCTATCAGATGGACCCACCGAATGCTGAAGAAGCGTTGCGTGAAGTAGAAATGGACATTGCCGAAGGCGCGGACATCGTGATGGTCAAACCTGCGCTGCCGTATCTCGACATCATCCGTCGGGTCAAGGAAAAGTTTAACTATCCGATAGCTGCATACAACGTCAGTGGCGAATATGCCATGATCAAAGCAGCAGCGTTGAACGGTTGGCTCGATGAAGAGCGGGTAATGATGGAGATGCTGACGGGGATCAAACGAGCCGGGGCGGACATTATCCTGACTTATTTTGCTAAGGATGTGGCGCGAGTTCTGAAGTAGGCAGGAGTCAGTAGAAAAAAGGCTACAGGCTATAGGCTTCAGGCTTTAGGGGCTGGTTCTCTCCCTGTAGCCTTGTATGAGAGTTGAACCCGGAAATTTGAACCGTATGACTGCCCGTGTGCGCAAAAAAAACCAACCTATAAGCCAACTTGAAGCCTTGCGACGGGTGCGTAAAGAGTTGCCACCGCCAACCCGGACCAAGGAGGACGAGAAAAAATACCGTCGGGTCGCAGCACGTAAAACTGTGCGCCAAGAGGTTGAGCGCGCGCAAGAAGAAGGCTAAACTGTCCGATATCCAGTCAGTGGAGGAGGATCATGTGAAGGTTTGGAAACACGTGGTGGTGCTGGGAATTGCTGCTCTGTTCCTGGCTGGTTCTGCTGTAGCGTCGTCTGATATGGACGACTGCTTGAACTATAGTGCAGAAGTCGGGTGTGGGCTCTATCCAGGCTATTACGATGGATACGACGACTCGCAAGCGCATCCCTTGCGCATTGCGGCCTATGCCTTTCATCCAGTGGGCTATGCCGTCGAATGGCTCGTGACTCGTCCGATTCATGCCTTGGTATCGCAACCAGAATTGAAGAAAGTCTTTGGCCATAAGCCGCACTCATGGGATTTCTGTTGTGGCATGCAGCAGGTGCGTGAACCTGCCATCGCGCAACCTCCTGCGCCTACGGTTGCAAGTACCGAAGATATTGATGCTGCTCGTCGTGCCGCTGAAGAAGCCAAGGCCGCAGCCGAAGAGGCGAAGCGCGCCGCCGAAGAAGCTGCACGGGCCGCGGAGAAATCAACCCGCGGCTTTGAGAAGGGGTTGCGGAAGTAATCCGTCGCTTTTCTTTGCTGTTACAATTGATCTTGACAACAGGGCAGGGCATGTTCCCTGCCCTGTTGCCTTGTGCACCGTGAAGACTCATGCCACACAGTGAGCAATCCGGCTTTGCCCGTTCCGGTGGCATTCTTCTTCATGTCACTTCACTACCAGGCCGTTTCGGGATCGGCGACTTCGGACCAGAAGCCTATCGGTTCGTTGATTTCCTTGCGGCCCATCAACAACATTTGTGGCAAGTCCTGCCCCTTGGGCCGACAAGTGAGGGAGTTGATTACTCACCCTACGTTGCCCTCTCTGCGTTTGCCGGCAATCCATTGTTTATCAGTATCGAAACGCTCGTTGAAGACGATCTTCTTCCTGCCGCTATTCTTGACGCTCACCCTGCTTTACCCGAAGGCTCTGTGGATTATCCGACGGCGAGCCGCTTAAAAGTGATGCTCTGCCGAATGGCGTCAGACCGGTTTGCCACTACTGCTTCTGCAGCGCAAAAGGTGGCGTTCGATTCCTTTTGTCACCAACATCATTGGTGGCTTGATGATTACGCGTTGTTCATGGCGTTACGCACGACATTGTGCGAAGCGTCGTGGGAAACCTGGGATGAGGACCTTGCTCGTCGTCATCCTGCGACACTTGAGAAGTGGAACGCGCAGCTTGCCCGTGATGTACTTTTCTACCAACATGAGCAGTTCTTCTTTTTTCACCAGTGGCAACGCCTCAAAGCGTACGCAAATCAACACGGTGTGAAAATAATCGGTGATCTTCCTATCTATGTCGGTTTCGACAGTGCGGAAGTGTGGGCGCATCCCGAACTCTTTCAGCTTGATCCGCAGACCAACGCACCTCAAGCGGTTGCCGGTGTACCGCCGGATTACTTTAGCGAGACCGGCCAGCGCTGGGGAAATCCGTTGTACCGCTGGCATGATGAGAATGCTCAGCTCGTGCAGGCAGTTCATGATTGGTGGATACAACGTGTGCGTTCGACGTTCGCGATGGTTGACCTCGTGCGTATCGACCACTTTCGCGGCTTCGAGGCCTACTGGTCTATTCCCGCAAGTGACGAAACGGCTGTGAATGGGCACTGGATCAAAGGACCAGGGGCAGCGTTGTTTTCTCAGATACGTGCTACCCTGGGAGAACTCCCTGTGATCGCAGAAGATCTTGGTGTCATTACCTCGGAGGTCGACGCCCTACGCTTGCAGTTTGGTTTTCCGGGGATGAAGATCATTCAGTTCGCTTTTGGCGGCGATGCGCACAATCCCTATTTGCCTCACAACTATCCCGATTCTCGTTATGTCGTGTACACAGGAACACATGATAACGACACAATCCTGGGGTGGTTTCACTCGATCAGTCCAGAAACGCAAGCCTTAGTACTGCGCTATGTGAATCGGACGAGCACCGATGATATGCACTGGCAGTTGATCCGTTTGGCCTGGAGTTCAATTGCTGCACTGGCAGTGATTCCGCTACAGGATGTCCTGGGATTAGGCAGTGCAGGACGGATGAACTTGCCTGGGCAACCACTCGGGAATTGGCGCTGGCGATACCTTCCTGACGCCTTACGTCCTGAGCTTGGGGAACGACTCGCTGAACTCGCCGTGCTCTTTGGGCGAGAATGTTCCTGACCTTGAATAGCGAGGCTCTGGTGCAATGCCAGCGATTGTGGTTTGTAATCGCCCAGAGCGATGGCAAAGGAAAAGAAGAAACCGATCTCAGCTGAGGCGTCTGCAGCCCCACGCGCAGCAGAACCAGACCTTCTGGAACAATATCGCCAAGCAAAGGTGCAACATCCAGAGGCGTTGCTCTTTTTTCGTCTCGGTGATTTCTACGAGATGTTTTATGACGATGCAGCTGTTGGCGCACGCGAATTAGATATTACGCTTACCTCTCGTCCATGCGGGAAAGGACGTGAGCGTGTTCCGCTCTGCGGCGTGCCGCATTATCGTTTGGAAGCATATCTCGCACGTCTGGTCGAAAAGGGCTACAAGGTTGCCATCTGTGAGCAGACAGAGCGACCGCAACGTGGACGAAACCTCATCCAACGTGAGGTGGTGCGCGTTGTTACTCCTGGAACCCTCTTTGAAACTGAAGGCAAAGAACAAACGCTTGCTGCGATATTTACTGAGAAGGAGCGTATCGGTACTGCGTTTCTTGAATTAGCGACCGGAGAGTTTCGTATCGCTGAAACCACGGCGGCAGAGCTACCGAATGTGTTGACGAAATTCCAACCACGAGAGGTGCTTCTGCCAGAAGGAGTTACCTTCGATAAAAGCCGTTTTCCGGAGATATTTGTTACGTCGCGGTCTGCTGAGGATTTTGTCGCCAAGCGCGCATTGAATACGCTGACGCGGGCCTTTGGACGTGAGGTGGTCGAATCGCTAGGTTTGCGACATCGCCGTGCCTTGGTGGCCGCCAGCGCGCTGCTGTCGTATGTCAATGAGACACAACGGACGTTCGTGCCGCATCTGAAAGTACCGCAGCCCTATCGTAGTGAAGACTTCGTCTGGCTTGATGCTCAAACGCAGCGCAATTTAGAACTCGTCAGCAATTTGGCTGATGGCAGCGAAACGGCTTCGCTTTTAGCGGTGCTGGATTCTACCTGTACACGGATGGGAAAATGTCGATTGCGACACTGGTTGTTACATCCGCTCGTGATAGTCGAGAAAATCCGTCAGCGGCAAGACGCTATCGCGGGGTTGGTGACTCTAGCAACTTTGCGAATTGAGTTACAGGCTGTCCTCGCCACGATACTTGATCTTGAACGTCTGACCTCTCGTATTACGTCAGCTATTGCCACCCCACGCGACCTTTCTGCGTTGCGTTCCTCGCTTGCTCCACTGCCGCGCCTCCTTGAACTGTTGAACCCGGTAACTGACCCGCTCTTGAGTGCTCTACGTGAGCAGCTTGATACACTTGGGGATATTCACAAAGAGCTGCAACGCATCTTGGTTGATGAACCGCGTGCGGTTGCCAAAGAGGGAGGGCTAATTCGGACGGGAGCATCGACTGAACTTGATGAATTGCGCGCCATTCAAACAGACGGGAGTGATTGGCTTGCAACTTTTGAGCAACAAGAACGCGAACGAACCGCGATTGCCAATCTCCGCGTTGGGTTCAATCGTGTCTTTGGCTATTACTTGGAGGTGACAAAATCTCACCTCAGTCTTGTGCCGAAAACCTACCAACGGCGTCAGACCTTGGCCCATGCCGAACGCTTTGTGACTGAGAAGCTGAAACGCTTTGAAGAAAAAGTCCTGTCCGCCAATGATCGCAGTAAAGAGCTTGAGTATGAAATGTTCGTGCACCTGCGCGAACAGGTGGCTTCGCAGGCTGAACGGCTGCGTCTCACAGCGGATATTGTTGGGACGATTGATGTCCTGTGTTCGCTTGCCGAGGTGGCGGCAAAGAAGAACTGGGTACGCCCTACTGTGACGGATAAATATGACGTGCACATTACTGAGGGGCGTCATCCGGTTGTCGAAGCGCTAACTGGGAGCTTCGTGCCGAATGACCTTGTTCTTGATGAGCAAACATACCTGATCCTCCTGACCGGCCCTAATGCGGCGGGGAAAAGTACGTATGTGCGACAGACAGCACTGTTGGTGATTCTTGCCCAGATCGGCAGCTTCATTCCTGCTGAGTCAGCAACGATGGGCGTGGTCGATCGCATTTTTACCCGTGTTGGGGCGGCAGATTTTCTCGCCCGAGGACTTTCGACTTTCATGGTCGAGATGCAAGAGGCGGCTAACATCTTACAGCAAGCAACCGCGAAGAGTCTGATTGTCCTTGATGAGGTTGGTCGCGGTACTGGGACTTCCGACGGTCAAGCTATTGCGCACGCGGTCGCAGAACTACTGGCGCGTGACATTAAAGCGAAAACGCTCTTTACCACGCACTATCATGAACTGGCGCGACTGGCCGATGCGCTTCCCGGTATTGCGAATGCGCGCCTTGAGGTCCGGGAAGAAAACGAAGAAGTCACGTTCCTCTATAAAGTTGTCCCTGGCGCAGCACAGAAAAGTTACGGCGTATACGTGGCCAAACTTGCGGGCTTACCGTCGGAAGTGATTGAACGAGCGAAAGAGATTCTGGCTGATTGTGAATTACAGCTATGCTCGATGCCTAAACTAAACACTTTGCCTGTAGGGCAGGCTGTGTCTGCCATCGCTGGCGGGCACAGCCCGCCTTACCTTGGAAAAGAAGTGCAGAGCATTCTCGACAAGCTCGCGGGCGTGGATTTGTTGCATACGACACCGTTGGAGGCATTGATGCTGCTCGCAGAGCTGAAGAAGTCTCTATCATAAAAGCAGAGCTCATCTGTAGATAAGGAGGACTCGAAGAGAAATCTTACTTGTGACTCCATCCCAACCACCTCTTAGCAAGGGAGACGAATGAATTCAGTGTCTGTGCAGAGGCAGCAGTTGGTGCGACGAGAGCAGTGGGATGATCGTGACGTGGCTGTGCTTGAAACAGGGTCCCGTGTGAGCCTGAAGCGTGTCGTTCTGATTCCGGTCGCCCGTTGGTGTAGTAATACATCGCGATCGACTTTCTCACCCGGTCAGGTGGACAGTTGAGTGGTTCCGGGTGCCCATGAAAACTGTAGTCATCAGTGAGGAACAACACCGTGCGGTTGAAGAGAGGCAGAATACGCTGAACGCAGTGCTGCATGGTGCGATCCCACAGCTCTAAATGTCCACCGTAAGACTCCTGCCAATCTTTGTTGAGATAGATCAAAAGATTCAGTCGACGATCGAGCTGCATCAGGGGATGGATATTGAAGTCTGCGTGAATGCCGAGTTTGCCACCGCGTGGAATGCAGTGCATACCAGCGCCGCCAAGGTAGGGATCTGGAATCAAGCCCTCAATGCCCGTGAGTGTCACCAGGTGCTTGAGAAATGGTTCAGCGTTGAGTTCGCGAACAAACTCTCTGATTCGTGGAGGTAGATACTGTTCACTGTTGCTGACTGCCAGCTTGCCCTCGTTATCGTTCTCAAATCGTTGCCAGCGAGGATCATCTGTTGGGTAGAACTCCTCCGCACGTTGTTGCAAGAAGTGAACATCAAAAAGATCATCAATCACAACGTGTTTGAAGGGCTGAGCATGTTGAAAGGTTGCTGCGCGTGTTGGCAGAGAGGCAAGAACTGTGGGATTGTAGATCACTTTACCCACTCCTTTCACTCGAACTTTGCTCGTATTGGATCACGGAGAACCAAGGCTGAAGATACTGTGAGAGTTTGTTGGTCAGCGTGCCAAGAGGGTAATGCGCATACCACTGATGTGGTGCAATCTTGACCGAACGAAGCGTGTACCCTACAGGCCAATCCACCGGCGCGATCATAATCACGACATCCGTGGGGAGTTGTCCGCGTGCAGGGTCAGAGGCTGGGTCGACTCCAGGTAATTCCAACGTCACGGTTTGCCAAACGTCAGCGAGCCTTTGCACGTCGACGGCGAGCGGTTCTTTCATGGCCGAGGTTTTTGCCCAAGCACGGAGTGTCTTCTCGTGGACCACTTCTTCAGCATTGATTTTGAGGTCCAACTCGATGTGAATCCCGTTCAAAAACGGAGTCCGAGGAAAAACCCGAAATATATGTTTATCTCCAGGGCCGACGCGAATCTTGCATTCTGGGCTATCGGTGGGAGAGATGAGCGCAGATCCGTCCCTGTCGCTTGGGGTTATCGTAATACAGTATCCTTTCATCCATTGCGCAGTGGCACTACCGGGAAATTCATGCTCTGCAGCTGTCGCTCGTACTCGGAGAGAATCCCAAGTGTGGGTGGCGAAGGCTGTATACGTCGCTATTCTTTTTTCAATGAGTTGCACAGTAAGTGAGTCTGAAATCGGAAGCGGTTGTTGTTCGGTTGGATCAGTATTGAGGTCATAGAACATCAACGGTTGTCCTTGACGATTGCGTACATATTTGCCGTTAAATTTACCGATGACTGCTACCGCTCCGTTGGCAAGCATGCTCCGACACACCACAAATGAGCGCCCTGGCTCCGCAGGTGTGAAGATATCGCGTCCGACCCATGACGATGGAAGCGGAATATGGAGTGCTGACAAAATGGTGGTTGGGATGTCAACCGGTTGAAATAGCCGCTGATCGTGGTTTCCACCTTGTCGGTTTGGAAGAAACACGAGCAGTGAGCTGTGCAAGCTCGGTTCATACACATGTTGTCCATGCCCGATCTCGCCGCTTCTCTCTTCTGGAAAAACCTCGCCATGATCGCCCAAGATGACAATGAGGGTGTCTCTCAGCCGTCCCTGAGTGGTCAGTTGTTGAATAAAGCCTTCGACCGTTCGTGCCAATGACGTAGAACACGCACGATAGCGTTGGAGTGAGACCGGCGCGGGATTTTCCTCTTCCGCGTAGTCGTATGGCATATGGCATTCGGCTGTCCAGGCCATGATGAATTGTGGTTTCCCTACACGAGCACCAGTTTCGAGCGTCTCGGCAACGCGAGCAAAAAGAGTGCTGGCATTGCTCTGGCCCCACGTCAGGGGTGTGCTACTACGAACGAGTTCGGTATGTTCCATTCCCGCTGCACGTAATGTGTTGCCATAGTTATCATTGTGCAGATCTGAGGCGGCGTAGTAGGTCGTTGTATAACCATAGCTGCGGAGAATGTGAGGAAGTGGAGTCATTCGACTGACTGCGTATTTGTCAATGGACAGAGAGGCTGACACTTGCGTGGGAGAAGGATAGATGCCGAACAATAGCGATTCGAGTGTTTTGACGGAATGCGGATAGTGCGCGTAAAAGCGGTCGAAGTGAAATGCTTGAGGGAATTTTGTCTCAAAGAGTGAGTCTGGTTGGTAACGGAAGGATTCAAGGACAAGTAACAGCACATGGGTTGGGGATGGGGTGGAATGCGCTTGTGTTTGTCGTTGTCGGGCACTGAGTTCGGCCAAAGCTGCAGGATCAAGACTCGCAAGAGTTGTGGTCTCGGTGAACGATTGCTGCAGCCAGGGGGCAAGGAGCGCGAGCTGGAAGGTTGGCGAAGAGGAAGAAAGGAGTGATCCATGCCAGAACGCGATCCCTACGGTAAGAGCCAGCGGGACGCTTTTGGCGTGCCAAAATGGAAACCGTTCGACAATTTGCGACCAATGCTGAAAGAGTGCGACGCCTCCCCAGAGTATACAGAGTGCAATGAATGCAACTATGACGGAGTGACTAATATGCGACGAGGCAATGCTTGTCTGCCAAATGGCTAGCTCACGTACTAGGGAATACAAGAAGCCATAAGATAGGGGGGTGCCAGTTGCGAGCCACAAAGAAATGACCACCCACGAAAGACAGATGAGACAAACTGCTACCCAACAGAGGCAGACATGCCGCCAAGGTAAGGCGGTGGCAGGAAACAACTTGCCGCAATAGTGATTGACCGGAGTGGAGAGCCTCTGCACAAGAGCAGGGATGAGAGACGAGACCATTGTGTGCTGGCTTCGGTCTAAGTATCGAAGTCTGGTCGAAGAGCTGGATGAACGCGGGCGAC
>VGTJ01000085.1 GCA_016874775.1 Deltaproteobacteria bacterium | reverse complement strand
AAGGCCTACAGGTCTCCGACGATGAGTTTCAAGCGCTCAATATCAAACCCGGTAAGTTTCATGGCGATTGGAACTATACGCTTCTTCCTCGCTCTTAATCGGTAACTTAATTCTTGCCCATGCCTTACTCCCGATCCACAATTTGATCTCACTATTCGTGACCATTTCTTTGTTGATTATCAACTCGCAGCAGATCGTCAGTTAATGGACTGGCAGCAGACACCACACTCCGGCTTAGCGCTCATCGTGTTACTCGATCAGTTTCCGCGCAACATGTTCCGTGGTGATCCACGTGCCTTTGCCACCGACCCGCTTGCTCGTGAAGTCGCAACCCACCTGATCCAGCACAACCTTGATCAACAGCTACTTCCAGTCGAGCGCAGTTTCGTCTATATGCCGTTCATGCATAGTGAAGTGCTCGCTGATCAGCAGCGCTCGGTTACGTTGTTTCGTCAGCTCGCGCAAGAACGACCATATCTCAACTCAGTTTCTTACGCACTGAAACATCAAGAGATCATTGAGCGCTTCGGTCGCTTTCCTCACCGTAATGCCGTACTTGGTCGCTCTTCAACACCAGAAGAAGTCGAATTCCTCCAACAGCCTGGTTCGTCGTTCTAGCCCTCGCAACTTCACCAAACTCCTCCTGTCTATAAATTTCACTTGCAGTCGCAGAAAAAGCACATTAAGAGTGAAAGGGCATCCCCGTGGTGGGGAATAAATTTTTGGGTCTAATAATTTTTCTATAAGCAAAGGAGGAGGATTTATGCGTCGTTATATCGTATCCACTTTTCTGGCCGCGACTTTGGCGCTCCCAACGGTTGGCCGTGCTGCAACAACCTGGGAGATCGACCCCGCCCACACCAGTGCAGGGTTCGCCATTCGTCACTTGATGGTCTCTACCGTGCGCGGCGATTTTCGCAAAGTCTCTGGCAAAGTGAACCTCGATGAACAGGATGTCACGAAATCAACCATCGAAGCTACAATTGACGTTGCTTCCGTCGACACCGGGATCGTCAAACGTGATGATCACCTGCGGAGCCCGGACTTTTTTGATGTTGCCAAACACCCAGCCATGACTTTTAAGTCGAAAAAAATCCAGAAAGGGAGTAGTGACGGCAATTACAAGATCACCGGTGACCTGACGCTCCACGGTGTTACAAAGGAAGTGGTTCTAGATTTCGAAGGCAGCCTTAAACCCGTCAAGAGCCCGCAAGGAAAGACCATCATCGGCGGCATGGCCACCACCAAAATTAACCGCAAAGACTTCGGCTTGACCTGGAACGCGGCATTGGAAACCGGTGGGGTCGCTGTTGGTGAGGAGGTCACCATCACTGTCGACATTGAGCTGACGCAAGCTGCGGCAACCGCGGCAGTCACTCCAGGCACTGTTTCAGAAGCTGCACAGAAAACGGTAGAAAAAGCGGCTGACAAAGCAATGGACAAAGCGGCAGGCGCAGTCGTGGACAAAGCAATGGACAAAGCGATGCCGAATCCGCTGGGAAGATAACCTCCCGCATCACTTCACGCGAGGGTGCGTTCATGCGCCCTCGTTATTTTTCTCCTCCTGAACTCCCATTCCTCGCGGTGGCCCCAACCACCCTCTGCGCCGAAAGTAAATCAACTGCCCGAGCGCGACCGCCAGCATCAACACGAGAGCTAGAGGGTAGCCAGCGTACCACTTTAATTCGGGCATGTTCCACGGAGACTCGGTATCGAAGTTCATGCCATACACTCCCGCAATGAACGTCAACGGGATGAAGATCAGAGAAATCACTGTGAGTACACGCATGATCTCGTTTGTACGGTTACTGACCATCGAGAGGTACATGTCGATCAAATCCGAGCCCAGTTCACGATAGGTCTCAAGCAGATCAAGAATCTGCACAGCGTGATCATAGCAATCGCGCATATAGAGGTGGGTTTCATTTGTCAGCACCGAGTTTTCACCCCGCAGCAAGGCATTGAACGTTTCTCGCTGCGGCCACATCGCACGACGCAAGGTCAACAGGTCACGCTTGATACTATGGATTCGTGCCACCGTATCAACTTGAGGATGCAGCAAAATCTCATCTTCAAGTGTCTCTAGGCGCTCGCCATACGCTTCGAGAAGCGGGAAATAACTATCGACAATAGCGTCAAGTATCGCATAGACGAGATAATCATAGCCGGCATCACGAATGCGACCACCTTTCTTGCGAATGCGCTCACGAATCGCTTCCAGACAATCGCCTGGTCGCCCTTCTTGAAAGGTCAAGACGAAGTCTTCGCCTACGAATAGGCTAATCTGTTCTGTCTCAAGTTGTTCAGCAAGGTACACTGCGCGAGCGACGATAAAGAGTTGGTCATCGTATTGTTCGACCTTCGGGCGTTGGTGCACAGTGACGATATCTTCCAACGCTAACCGATGCACATTGAAAATTTCCCCTAGTGCGTGGATCGTCGCGGCATCGCCAAGCCCTTCCACGTCCACCCACAGCACCGGACGTTTCCCGAAGAATTCTCGCACCCGCTGTGGATCGCTGACCTGTTGCTCAAGGACATCACCTGGACCATACGCCAAGACGCGAATAGTAGGAGCTGCCGCTTCGGGGTGAACAATGACACTGCCAGGTGGCGTTCCTGGTGGGACAAAGACATACGATTCACGGCGTTTGTGTTTCTTGTGTTTGTGTGTTCTCTTCATTCCTGCCACACTTCAGAAAATCTCTACATACATATTAACCAGAATGAGTTACGGATTACCATGTTTTCTATTTCTCGACCGACCACGCTAGACGTGCAACGGTTCGTTGCCGCCCAACGGCACCTCCCCCATTCTTATAAAGAAGTCGGAGCAACGCAGCATACGCTGCCATCCGGTTATGACATTGACCACAATCGGATGCTGCTCGGTAGTGGCAAAGGGACCTTTGTCCGCGCGCAGAAGGCACTGCAACACTGGGAGATGTTCAACCTGCGGTGGCTGTCGCTTCATGAACCGACAGCGCCAATTGCTGTGGGAACCACAGTGGCCGTGCTGGCACGCGTCTGGAGTTTATGGATCATGAATGCCTGCCGTATTGTTTACGTCATTGATGAGCAGGGCGACACAGTCACGTTTGGTTTCGCGTACGGTACCCTGCCTGGTCACGCTGAACAAGGAGAAGAACGATTCACCGTACTCTGGCATCATGCCGATGACTCGGTCTGGTACGACATTCTGGCCTTTTCCCGTCCCCACTATCGGTTAGCACGATTCGGGTACCTGTATGTACGGCACCTGCAGCGGCGGTTCGCACGAGACTCCCTTCAAGCTATGCTCGCTGCCTCACGATGACGGATCACGCCGCTCAAAGCCGGACAGCAGCAAAAATCCAAGCCCAAGCCAAACGTTCAGGCTCGCTAACCGCGTATACCGCTTGTGTAGGCGATCAAATTCATCCCGAGCGGCTCGCGTCGACTCTTCAAACTTATCAAAATTCTGAATCTCTACGGTGCGCAAATGCTCCATCCGGTTCATCAGCGTGTGTCCGTAATAGGCAAACGCTATCACCATCAATGCCATCACAACGGTTTTTAGCACCCGCAGAGTTGTTCGCTGCTCTCGTTGGGCAAGAAACACAAACGCTGCCAACGCCATAAAACTCGCACAGATCATCTCCATGAGGTTGATCCGGTGGAGTACTTGTGCCGTCAGCTCCCCCGCCAATGTCACACTCGGTACGCCACGAAACACTGGCCGCGCAACCGCAAAGCCAAAGGTTGCCAGTGTTCCGAGCCATACTCCAGCACCAAGATTCTCAAGAAAAAAAAAGAAAGAATTCACGAATCGTTTCATGATGTTTTTCCTAGTATGTGTCGCAGGGTATCGCCTAAATAGGGATGACGGAACGGATACTGGGTCATCAGCAGTTGACGTGGTTCAATCCGCGCACTGGACAGCAAAAGATCGCTAGCCATTTCTCGCCCCAGGGCCATGCGTAGGGCAAAGGCAGGAGTCGGGAGCAATGTGGGGCGGTGAAGAATAATGCCCAACACTTTCGTCAGTTCACTGTTCGTGATCGGATATGGCGAGACAGCATTGACGGCCCCTCGTAATGCGTCCGTCAGCAAGACGTGGTGAATGATACCAATCAAGTCGTCGATCGATACCCAACTGACATACTGCCGCCCAGAACCAAGGGTACCACCCACACCAAGTTTGAACGGTAAGAGCATCTTGGTTAACGCCCCGCCTGCACCACTCAGCACCAGACCAATGCGGAGATGGACGACCCGAATACCTCGCTTGTCCGCACTTTCTGTTGCAGCCTCCCATGCCTGACAAATGTCGGCCAGAAAATTCTCCCCAGGCGTGCTGCCTTCATGCAAAAGTTCATCGCCTCGGTCGCCGTAATAGCCAACGGCTGAGGCACTGATAAAGACCTTTGGTGGTAGCACCAGGCGAGACAGCGCATCACTGAGTACTTTGGTTCCGCGTACCCGACTCTCGCGAATACGCGCCTTGCGCTCTGCCGTCCAACGTCCGGAGGCAATATTCTCACCAGCCAGGTGGACGACAGCATCCATCCCTTCAAGGCGGGTCAAATCCGCGACTCCCCGCATCGGGTCCCATTGCACCTCAGATGCGTCTGGACGTGGCTCGCCACGTACCAAACGAATGACCTGGTGTCCCCCCGCAGTGAGAAATGGAATGAGCACCGATCCGACGAGGCCGGTTGCACCGGACAGAAGAACCTTCAACGGTTTGGTCGCGTATCGCGTATGAGCGGCAACATCACCAGCCGTTATCTCATGACGATAGCGAAACAGCCGCTCAAGTTTACGACGCACGAACCTGTGACCGCTCTTATGACCAAGCTTTCCGAGCGGCAGTTTGTACTCGATGCGGTCTTCAAGAAAACACGCAGTTGGTCCATCGGGTTCAAAGCGGTGCGTATGCTCCCAGTGGGGAAACGGCCCTTCTCGCTGGATATCGCGAAACTGTCGACCTTCTACGTAATCGCGATGCTCTGCCACCCATTTTTGTGACACCGGGCCCAGATGCATTCGCAACACGAGGCGGTCCCCGTTCTGAATGCTTCCCGTCCGTTCAACCACCTCTACCGACTCCCAGGGTGGCGTCAGACGCTCAAACGCACCAGGTCGCGCGTGCCAGCGAAACACTTCTTCCGCTGGAGCATTGATCCGAGTGCGGTAACGAAACTCTTCTGTCTTCATGATGAGGTCGTTTTAGCATTCCCCATCTCCTGTCGAGACTACCCCCATGCTTTACTCGCGCGAGCGCGGAATAATTTTCAGAATTATCGGTTGTCCCTGGCGCACGACACGTACTTCTGCGGGAACCCCAATTTTGAGGCCATCGAGAGCGTAGGTATAGTCGTAAATGTTCTCGATTTTTCGTCCTGCCATCTCGATGATAGTGTCACCACCAGTCATTCCTGCCAGGTCTGCAGGCCCACCTTTCACCACACCCGCAATTTTGACTCCGATCGTGTCACCGGGAGTGTAATCAGGAATGGTGCCAAGATAGGCGCGCACGGCGACTCGTCCGACTGTTGTCGGTGGTTTTGTGGCTGCGACATAATCTGGTGGGTCAGTACGCGTCGCCAGCGATTGCGCAAGTGCTGCCATGAAACGACTGATTTTGGCCGCTCCCTCGCCATTGATTTTTTCTGTGGTATCACGGGGAGTGTGATACTCGTCATGGGCACCGGTAAATGCGCTCAAAATTGGTACGCCTTTAAGATAGAAAGCTGTCGCATCGGTCGGTAGATAGCTGTCCTGCTGAAGTGTCACAGCGAGATCAAGTGGTGCCGCAAGCCGCTCGACTTCTCGCACCCACAGTGAACTTGAGCCCACTCCCTGCAACACAACAGCATTCTTTAACCGCCCGATCATGTCCATGTTGAGATAGGCACTTATGCTCGGAGTGAGAACGGCGGACTCAGCCCCGGAGCCAGACAGGGTGCGTACGAAATGATTCGATCCCAGCAGTCCCAGCTCCTCTCCCGACCAGGCGGCAAAGATCACGTCACGTTGTAAGCGCAACTCGCCTTTTCCTTTCGCTTCAGTGAGCGCTTGGGCAATTTCAAGGAGGCCCGCCACACCAGACGCATTGTCGTCAGCACCATAATGAACTTGTCCTTTTTCTTCTTCTCGCGCGAGCGAACTCGTTCCTTCTCCGCGCCCGAGATGATCGACATGGGCACCAACAACGACCGCGGTTTTCCCTGGGCCTTGTCCAGCAATCAGCCGCGCAAGCACATTTCGTCCGCTGCGCTTCTCCTGCACGACGTCGATCACAACTTCGAGACGTACCCCATCGATGACGAATCCAGAGGCGCTCATGCCTGAGTCGAGGCTCGCTTGCAGATCGCCAAGCGTCTTACCACTGCCTTGAAGGAATCGTTCCGCCACAGCATCACTGACAGAGATAGCTGCAATGCTGCTCGTCGACATTGACGCGTCAAAAGACAATGGCACTAATTGTTCTTTCACTTGTGACTGTGGGCCACTGACAAAAATGATCCCACGGGCACCTTTGTCGCGGGCGATCATGGTTTTGTACCGTAGACTGGCATAGCGATTGAGGTGCTGTCGAACCTGTGGAGAGACACCTTCTGGCACATAGCGAAACACCAGTACCCATTTGTCGTTCACGTCGAGGTGCGCATAGGAATCATAGGCTCCGTTGCCCTCGGCTGCGGGCGCAACGATTCCATAGCCGGCGAACACCACATCTGTCGGGTCGATAGCGCCCACCCTCGACGAAGACAGAGGCCGCCACTCGCTATTCACTGTCCAGGTCTGCTCGCCACTGCCTGAACGCATCGTTAGTTGATTGGCAGTTCCCAGCGAGACACCACCAGTGAACTGGAAGGTTTGAAAATAGGTGCCATTATCACCGGCGGGCATGAGGCCGAGCCACTGAAAGATCGACGCGACATACTCCGTTGCGCGTCGTTCTCCTTCAGTACCTGTGAGTCGTCCTTCCATTTTCTCCGAAGCGAGAGTGTCCAGGTGAATACGTAAACCGCGCGTGTTGATCGGCGGGAAAGCCGTCCCAAGCTGCGGCGCGGGAACAGGCTGGTCCTCCTCCGCAGTCGTCACCTCAACTGCTCCGGCCAAGCCAAGCTGCTGACGTGCCGTTGCATCATTCCACTCAGCGAAAAAGATTTGGGGACGTTTCTGGATCCCACGGGCGCTACTCCAGGTCAAGCGCTTTCCATCTGGCGAGAAGGCTGGTAACCCATCGAAGCCATCGGTGAAGGACACACGCACGGGTGTGGAAGCCCCGGCAGCATCGACCATGTACAACTCAAAGTTCCGCATTCCTTCACGATTGGAGGCAAAGATGAGATAGTCACCAGAAGGGTGGAAATACGGCCCCCATGACATCGTGCCAAGTTGTGTGATTTGGGTCTGCTCGGAACCGTCAACATTCATGGTGAAAACTTCTGCCGTCGCACCATCAAGAGAAAAGCGGCGCCAACAAATCTTGCGCCCGTCCGCACTAAAGAAGGGACCACCGTCGTATCCTGGCTCTGTCGTCAAGCGTCGCACCTGCGTGCCATCAGCCTTCATCAGATAGATATCCATCTGTGAAGACGGATCGCGCGCAAATGTCTCCTGGTCCTCGACCGAGAGCGGAATGGTATACGCGTGGCGATTAGAGGCAAACACAATGAGTGACCCATCTGGTGACCACGAGGCTTCAGCATCGTACCCGCGGGTTTTGCTCAGATTGACCATCTTGCCGCTGGCGAGGTCAGTTTCAAACAGCTCATACTGTTCATCAAAGTCCCATGAGTACCGACGCTCTTGCCCGGAGTTGCGTTGAGTCAGTTCGGCTTTTTGCTTCTCTGCTGCACGTGGGTCAAGATGCGTGGAAGCAAAGAGAACTTTTTTCTTTGTCGGATGAATCCACGGACAGGTGGTTTTTCCAACTCCAGGAGAGACTCGTCGTAGGCTGCCCGAATGCAAATCAAGAAGATAGATCTGGTAAAAAGGATTCCCAGGCTCGCGCTCGCTCTGAAAAACGAGCAGTGATCCATCCTGGCTAAAATAGCCTTCGCCAGCACGTTGCCCAATAAACGTGACTTGCCGGATATTGCTAAGGAGTTTCCCTTCTTCTGCTGAGCTAGCAGTCTCCTCTTTTGTGCCTCCAGCAAGACCGTGCTCGGCAGTGACAGGTGGATGACCAGGAGGGAGTTGTCGAGGCGGTGTCGGTGCAGTCTGCTCGTGCACTGGCGGCGTTGAGGGTGGCTCCACAGACTTCTGGCCTGGTATTCCGTCGGGCGTTTCGTTTCGTGTAGGCTGCGAGCGCGTCTCTTCCGCGGGTGGCTCGCCTTGCGTCGCTGGGCCAGTTTGTTCTTCTCTAGTCGAAGGAACGACACGTTCCTCGGGTCGCGTCACTGACGGTTCGGCAACCGGCGACTGTTCACGCTCGTCAGATGGCAACGAGGGCTGCCCCTCAACGTTCGTCGCTGGAGCCGGCGGGGCTTCATAGGGAAGATCTTGCTCTCCGAGCGGCGGAGTACGAGGAAACTCATCCGTTGTTTCCGGAACGTCAACCTCGCGCTCTTGCGCTGGTAGGCGGAAAGGATCTTCGGACTTTGGCTGAGCCCCAACGAGCGAAAGCCAACCAAACAACAGGCCGCCACATAGATAACCGAGAAGAATTCTCCGCCTGAACCCAAGACTGCTGATGAATCGCCACAGGGAGCACTTTCGCTCCCCACCTCCATCCCTCTGTCGCATTCCGCTCCCTTTCCTTAACTTACCCTTCACTGGGTTGCTCCGCTGAGGCGGGCGGCACCGACTGTTCTTTGCTGGTCGGAGGAACAACCCGTTCGCGTTTACGCCATAGCCCATTGGTACTGAAACAATCCCATCCCCAGCGTAACCAGCCGATAAGTGCCGAGGCTAACCACAAGGCCCAGGCCAACATCGCGACGCGATACGCCCACACTGGCAATGAAAATACCCATCCTTGTGGAACGATAGCGTCAGCTCGGTCTTGATACCAGTGCAGGAAAAGATTGCTAGAGCCATTGCCAAAGATGCGCATTTCGGGTGTTCCCATAAGACCGCGCTGCACGATGAACAGGACCGCTCCAAGAGCAAGAACAGTCAAGATAATCACTACAGTCTGGACAACATTAAACACAAGTGGTCGCGTGGTGGACGGTAAACGCTTACGCAGTTCAAGCGCAAACAGCCATCCCACAAACAACAGTACGATCTTAATGAACACCACGCTAAATCCAATGCCGAGCAAGATCCAGTGGTGGGTTCGCAACGGCGTCATCGGAATCCGTCCGAGGGCAATGGCACCAAGGAGAACAACAAGTGCTGCCGACCAAAAGAGCACCGCCGGACCGAGTTGTGGACCGCGACAAAATAGTGTCCAGCGATCATGCGGCATGTACATTTGAAGAGACGCGTTAACACTATTGCTCCCAAGGTCAACCTGCGGGGTCGTATAGGATGTAGCAATGCCACTCGCTTGTCGCCAAGTCATATTCACATCTTGTGCGCCCGGCGTGAGCGGCACCGTCACGGCCCTCCCTTCCTGGCGAATCGCCTTCGGTGTTCCTTTGATACTCACCGATTGGAGTGTCGCGCCTTCTGGCAGCGTGATGCTATGTTGTCCGCCACGACTGCTACGCAGTGTCATCTGCAAGGTCACTTCCGTCGCACGCCGTCCAGGGTAACTTGCAACAGGCTGCTATCGATCGTCAGCGTTTGCCCTGGCACCCCTTCAGGTCGGGCGATTTGTAGGGCGACCGTTTCTCCTGGCCACGGACGCCACTCCGGGAACCAATGACCAGAAGACTGATCACTATGGTGAATCACCGGAATACCGCTGGGTGTCACCCGCCAGATCGGACTCACATCGAGTTTCCAGATCTCCACCCAAGAGGTAGCGCTTGGCGCTTGCAATGTCAGTTGCGTACGCGGCTCCAGCACCGACGACCATGCCAGTTCCGTGTCATTCGGTGACATGTTGATTAACGCCTTGCCAGACTCGACACGTACGCCGTCCGTGGTGACAGACTCGCCCTCAAGTAACGGGATTTCCGTCACTACTGCCGCACCCCGTGGAGACACTCGCAACACTCGTGTTTGCACTCCCCAAGTGAGGCCAAGTTGTAAGATACGTTCGACGCGAATGAACGGCGGTAAGGTGCCCTGTTCCAATGTTGCTGATGCCTTTGAGGCGTCACGCTGCACACGGCGCAATTGGAGCTGCTCTTCCGCAACTCCATCCTCACGAATGCCATCAACTTCCCATCCAACTGCTGAAACTTGTACGAGATACGGATGCAATGGCAGTGACAACTCGATGTTTTCTCGACTTGGCAAAGGTCCTTCCATCAGGACTTGATGTTGCCCCTCGGGAACCGCGATCCACAGTTGATCACCAGTACGATTCATCGCACGCGCCGGAGTCCCGTCGAGTAGCACTGTCCGCGGCAACCAATGGCGCTGGCGACCGGGTAATGGCAGTGCAACCAGTGTTGCCGCGTGGATTTCTTGTCGTATGCGCAGCGTGTCGCCTGCAATTTCAATTTGCATGCGCGGGCTAGTCGTGCATTGCGTTCCGCACTGTGGCGGCTCCTTCGCAGTAAGTTTGTTGCGCAGTTCATTTAACAGTTCCGGTGATGGTAACGTTTGCTGGGCAAGGGCGGGCGGTGAGATTGATAAAAGCAAGAGTAAGAAAAGGAACATAGCGGTCGTCGTTGTCGGCAGTGAAGGAAGCGACAGTTTACCGTTGCGGTAACGAAGATCAAAGACACACACAAGCAACGCCGCAACCAGCAGAATGCGTAAGAACGCAAGTAACAAGTTCACTTGTGGTGAAAGCAGGAAGAAACGGATTTCCTGGCTTCGTTCGACAGGTCCGTTCCAGCTCAAGAGAAATGTCCGCCACTGCCAACGCGGCAAGCCAGGTCCGGTCTGTATGGCCGCATTGGGGTCGTATTGAGCGGGGCGTGATACAACCACACCGTGCCTACCTGGGCGGTTATATCCAGCTAAATCAGAGGCCGTTAGTCGTCCACTCATTTCCATTGCTGAGCCTGCATTGCTTACAACGTATCCACTCTGTCTTTCCCCTTGGGGAACCATTGGCTCAACGGTAGCAACTCCTGGGGCATCAGTAATTCGCGAAAGCTTCTGCATTCCCCCTAGAAAAGTATCTTGTGTTTCCCCACGCCCAAATCCTTCTAACTGCGGATAGAGCCCCCAACGAGCCTGGCGAACCATGAACGTCCCAGCAATGACGACGAGTATCAGTAGTGCGACCGCACGATACGCAAACGCAATATAGCGAGGCCAACCAGCAGGTAAGACACGCAGCAGGGCAGTAGCAATTAACACGTGCAACCACATCCACCACGGCGCACCGGTTTCATGCGTGATCAGTGCAAGAGCGACCAGTGCAACAGTACCCCACAGCCAACCCCAGAGTTTGCCAACTGCCAAAGCAATAAGAAATACGATGAACAGGTCCATCAATGTCCAGCGATCAAGCCATGAGTCTGGTATCGAATCGACTCCGGTAGCGGTTAACACACGCCAACCTGGAGGCAGATGCAGAATACCGCTCGCTTGGTGAAAGTCGTGATCCCATCCCACGGCGGGCACACGGGAACGGAGGTCTTCCAAGCGACTGTCGGCAACGAGCTGGACCTGCCCGCGCCGCAACTCCACGCCAGCCTGGCCATTTTGCTCACTTTTGGTAATAAACTGCTCTTGCCCATCGACGGCAACACGGCCAAGGGAACCGGGCGCAAGCAAGTCTAGCCGCCAGCCGCGAGTCATCGTCCCAGCAATGGAGTCTTGCACAGTATAGCCACGGCCATCAAAATCGAGCCACCATTGCCGTTGCAGGGTCAGTTGGTCGGGTGCTGGTTCAGGATCGCCGCGTTTCTTTTCGGTCAATTTCAGGGTTCCGCCCGCTTTCATCATATAGGCAGGAAAAGAACGCCACTCTGGCGGCAGTGTGGTTTGTTGTGCGTCGATGGCGGAAGCATCATCGAGCGTCACTTGCCGCAAGTGTGGTTGTGCCTCGAATACCCACACCTCCTCTTCTGGCCACTGACCTCCAGTCACTGCTGGTAGAGGGATCATCGACACTACAGCTCCTGTGTGACGAGCAACCAACGTAACCGTCCACTGCCCGGCTCGTACTTGAATGCGGAGCCGTCCGTCAGGTTCGAGTCGAGCCGGAAGAGAGCTCTCGAGCGACAGTGGAATATAATCGGCAGAAATGGCCTGCCCGAGTGTCACCTCGCGTTGCTTGCCTGACACTTGCAGATCGATTTGCGTCGCGATGACGAGTGGAATACTGTCAGTGATGCGACGGTAGACTTTCAATTCAAGGCGATCCTCAACTTTCTCCTGCTCGGCAACACCTTGACGCAGCCATAGCCTGCCATACTCATCAATTTGCGGGAAATCGATGACGACGTTGTCAACGCTTAACGCAATCAAACCCGTGAGTATGGGGATACGCAGCCCTTGTGGTAACGTATCCCAGAGAAAGACTCCACTCACAGTATGAAGCCCAGGCTGAACGCGAACTTGCGGAGAACCACCCTCCTCACGAACGACCACAGGTTTGCCATCAACTTTGACTTCTTGTGGCCAGTGATCACGTTCACCAGGAAGGGTAATCCAATCCTCAACAAAAACCTGCCAGTGTTGAGAAAACTCTCCTCCTCGCGCATTGAGCTTCAACTCCAGCCGCGTCGGCCAAATGCAGACCGTTCCTCCTCCAGCAATGCCAGAATGTATGGGACAGTTGATATCTTTGTGTCCGTGGAGTGCCCACTTGATCCATGTACGTAACGGTTCAGGAACATCTTGTTGCGCAAGTGGAGCAGCAAGACTCGCGGGTACACTCGCCAGGAAGCAGACCAGAAACAGCAGCACTCGAACCATAACCGTCCCCCTTTATGACATTCTCATTCTATAGTTCCTCCACAGCGTGTGCGATGCTATACGAGCACCTAGAGAGGAAACCACAGATGTCAACAGTTTCTCAGTTCAACCCCTTCGCTCCCGAAACGATTGAGTGCCCATATCCGTTCTATGCAGCGATGCGTCATGAAGCACCAGTGTACGAAGTGCCAGGAATGGGATTCTTCATCGTCAGTCGCTATGAAGACCTTCAGTTTGTTTTGACTCATCCTGAGTTATTTTCTTCAAAAACCGGCCCAGGAGTACGTAAGGAACCACCTCAAGAGGTGCTTGATATTTTGGCGCAAGGCTGGATGCCGGTCGCGACCTTGCTCACCAATGATCCACCCGCGCATCGTCGTTTCCGCGGTTTAGTGAATAAAGCCTTTACCCCACGCCGTGTCGCCCTGCTTGCACCAAGTATCACAACGATTGCCAACAATTTGGTGGACACATTTATCAAGACTGGCACGGTCGAGCTCGTAGAACAGTTCGCGGTGCCATTGCCACTCACTGTTATTGCTGATGCGCTCGGCGTGCCGCGAGAGGACTTACCGAAGTTTAAGCAATGGTCAGACGATTCGGTTGCGCCGTTAGGAGGTATGATTAGCCACGAACGCGAGTTAGAGTGCGCGCGCAGTACCGTTGCGTTCCAACACTACTTCGCAGCGAAACTTGAGGAACGCCGCACCAACCCACGGGACGATATGCTGACCGATTTGCTCAATGCCCGACTCGAAGGGGAAACCCCACTCAATATGGGCGAAATGTTGAACATTTTGCAGCAACTCCTGGTCGCGGGCAATGAAACCACCACCAACCTCATTGCCAGCGCCATGATGCTGTTGCTACAGAATCCGATGCAGATGGAGCATATCCGAGCAGATCACTCTCTGATACCAAACCTGATCGAAGAGGCACTCCGCGTCGAGTCCCCAGTCCAGGGGCTCTTTCGCATGACAAAGGTAGAGGTTGAGATTGGCGGCGTAAAGGTACCGGCGAATTCACGCTTAGTGCTCATGTATGCCTCGGGAAATCGTGACGACGCTCAATGTCCTGAAGCCGCGCAGTTTGATGTCTGCCGAGCGAATGCGAAAGATCACTTAGCGTTTGGTGCCGGCATTCATTATTGTCTTGGGGCGCCGCTCGCTCGTTTGGAAGGCAAGATCGCGTTTGAAACGTTGCTCAACCGTTTGAAAAATCTTCGCCTAACACCAGGGAAGAATACCTTTGCCCACACGCCGAGTTTCATCTTGCGAGGATTACAGGCGTTACATGTGGAGTTTGAATAAAAACAGGCCATAGGCTAAATCGGACCACGAACATTCGTACAGGTGGGGTAGCACTTGCCAGCGTTGATTCCCGTGCGCGTGGCGCACGCTACGGCCTCTCCGGCGACAACCCAAAGTGTACCCATCTCGTATGGTTTGATTTAGAGGCGACAGCCTCAAGCCTCTAGCACCGTGTCTCGCAAGTTCATCAGCGGTAAAATCGTAGGGCGCGTCGCACGCGCCGGTCAGTTGGCGCGCTTCGCACGCCCTACAACTGCGCATGAAGTTATGAGATACGGTACTAGCCTTTCCCCGTTCGCCATCTTGAATCCCCACCATTTGCCTCAGCTTTTAACAACGCCTGTGCCGTTTCAAGTTCTTGCTTTTTCTCGGCGTCCACTGGAGGAAACGCAAGGTTCAATCTCTCGAGCGTGTCGGCAATAACCTCTGCCACCGCAAGACGCATGAACCATTTGTGATCCGCCGGAATCACATACCACGGGGCATGGTCAGAACTGGTGTTGCGAATCATCTCTTCATACGCTTGCATGTACGTATCCCAGTACTTGCGCTCTTTCACATCCTGCAAAGCAAACTTCCAGTTCTTCTCCGGTTCTGCGAGCCGATCAAGGAACCGCTGTTTCTGCTCTTTTTTCGACACGTGCAGGAAGAACTTGCGGATCACCGTACCGTTGCGAGACAGATAGCGCTCAAAGGCGTTGATGTCTTCGTAGCGCTCTTTCCAAATGTCTTTCGAGACCAGCTTCTCAGGGAGTCGCTGTTTGGCGAGGATTTCCGGATGCACTCGAACTACCAGCACTTCCTCGTAGTACGAGCGATTGAAGATACCAATACGTCCACGCTCAGGAAGGCAACGTGTCGTGCGCCACATGAAGTCATGGTCGAGTTCCTCAACCGATGGCGCCTTGAAGGAATAGACCTGGCACCCTTGCGGATTCACTCCTGACATCACATGTTCAATCGTGCTGTCTTTGCCTGCTGCATCCATCGCCTGAAAAATCAGCAGCAATGCCCACCGATCCTGGGCGTAGAGTTTCTCCTGATCCTCGTGCAGTCGTGTAACGCCTTGCGCCAATGCCGCTTGGGCCTTTTCTTTCGACTTGAGCCCATTGGTATCGGCACAATCAACGCCTTTCAGGCGAAATTGCTTACCATTTGTGATACGAAAGGCCTTTGCTAAGTTGCTCTCCTTACCCATGAGGACTCCCTATTTTGCGTCATTGTCAAATCCACGATCCACAATCGCCAATCCGCAATTTATAGATCGACCCCTTTATGTTGCCCACCGTCGACGATGACATGGGTCCCGGTCACCCAACTCGCCATCGGGCTCGCCATGAAGGTAACCACACGAGCGACCTCTTCAGGCTTACCAAAACGACCAAACGGAATCGATTTGCGCACCTTCTCAAAATAGTCGGGCATATTTTTCTCGACACGATCCCACGCACCACCTTTGAAATAGATCGATCCCGGCGACACCGTATTCACACGAACCCCTTTCGGCGCCAAGGCTTGGCCCAGATCGTTGGTATACGCCACCAGCGCGGCTTTGAGTGCGCTATATGAATTGGGTGGACCAAAATTTTCTACGGCAGCCGTCGTCCCGATAAAGATTACACTGGCTTCGCCAGACTTCTCCAAGAACGGCGTTGCTGCCTCGATTGCTCGTACTGCCCCCATCATGTCAATCTGAAAACTGCGTTCCCATCCTTTTTCGTCGACCCCAACCATTGCACTCACATTGTGAACGAATACATCGAGGCCTCCGAGCGCATGCGCGGCTTCAGTAATAAAGGCCTTGTAGTCAGTCGCGTTGCTGACATCGACAGCTTTTGCCACAACCTTTCCACCTCTCACTTGCAGTTCGTCGGCAGCCTGTTGGAGGCCCTCAGCTTTACGCGCACAGATGGCAACATCCATCCCTTCGTCGAGAAAGAGTTCAGTGATAGCGCGACCAATGCCGCGGCTCCCACCAGTGACAATCGCCTTTTTCCCTTTGAGTCCTAAATCCATCCTCGGCTCCTTTCTTCCAAGTCAACGGTTCCCGTTGACTTCAGCTTCCTTCAGGTGCTAACTGGAGACAAACTCGTCGAAGGAGGGTCTACTATGGTGTATCTACAGGCGTCGATCAAGTTGTACCCTGGCAAACAGCAGGACTTCATTAACTTGCTTAACTCTTTGATCCCTGTCGTCGGTAAACATGGCTGGAAACTAGTTGGGAGTTACGCCACATTTGCAGGACGTCTCAATACAGTCGTTGACCTGTGGGAACTCCCCAATCCGAATGCACTCCAAGCGGCGCTCTCTGATCCAGAAATGCAAAAAGCCGGCGCTCGCATCAGCGAGATTGTCGAAGACGAGACGCTGACGATCCTCAGCAAGTTGCCGATTGGATGATGTATTCACAGTCAGTCGTCCACTGTGTTGAGCATCTGAAGTTCTAAATCGGACCATGAAAGATAAGTACACTCGCGCTGTCACCCTGAGTGAAACGAAGGGTCTCTCCGAGAGATTCTTCGCTACGCTCAGAATGGTACGCTTTGGAGTCTGGAATGTAACGTGTACGAATGTTCTCAGGTCTGATTTAGGGAAAACGTCATACCCGCAAAAGCGGAATCCAGGAAGATGAGATCGTTACCACTGCTTAAGATTTCTGGATGCCCGCCTGCGCGGGAATGACGAGCAAGGTTTCTACCAATTCAGGGGAACCTTCTTCCGTATCGCCATCACCGCCGTCGTCCAACAACGTGCACCAGCAGCAAAAATCCTGCAGTACAGGCGTACATGAGGGCAAAGTCTGGTGCAGCCATGAGACCAAATTTGTTTTGCACGCCCGCAGGAGTGAGCGTATAGGCGTGAATCAGTCCAACTGCAGATAAGATAGCCGCCACGGACGTCCATCCAGCCGCACGCAAAAACTGGCGCTCGATCACAAATACGAGAATCGCGGCTAACACCATCGCACTCAGCAAAAATCCTTGATTCAACGCAATCACCCCATGAATGTACAGGTCATTACCAAAGGTCGGTACGACCTCAAAGAGTGACTTGCCAGATTTCCGCACACTCGTTTCGATCAGTAACAATGCCCACGCCGCCATTGATGGGATCAAGCCAAAGGCGACAGCAAGCGCATGGTGTTTCGGTACTTCTTGGAAGGCCTGCGCAGTAATGATGATGCCGATCCATAAGAGGATGCCAAGCATCGCTTCGATCGGGACAATTTGCAGCACCAGGGTAATTCCACCTAGCAGACACAAAAGCGTGATCACGGCACCGTTGAGTACTGAATAACCGGCACGTGCGCCCATCGCTTTCCACGCGGGATGGCCAATGTAAATGGTTGTCGGAAAGGCACTGCCCAAGAATGCGGCGGTTAGACTCCCGATACCGTTAGCCAACAAGGACGGTTTGGTTTCGTACCGATCTCCTGCGGCTTCCGCACTCTCTAGGTTCTGTAGAGAGCCGATGACGTTGAACAACCCCATAGGAAAGATCACAGCCAGATACTTCCACCCCATGTCACTAGTGAACAAGGCAAAGACATCACTCGGCACCGGTGTCGGCACATGAACAGCGAACGTATACGGATCTGCGATTGGCGTGAAAGACGGAAAACCGAACACGCGCAACAGCCACGCTAGAGCCACACCTGTCATTACGGCAAGAAAACCTCCCGGCAGGGTAAACAACGATTTCATTCCTGCAGCGTAGGTGACGAGAATCATCATCATCGGCAGCAGTGCGATCATCGGTGAAGCAAAGATCTGGAAAATGAACCCCATGGCAATGAACGTAATCGCAATACCAGCCAGCGCAGCAAGTAGTGCTGCACGGGGGGTGTTCTGCCGTATCCAATCACCGACAAAGGCTCCGGCTGTTTCCATGATCCCACTGAGAAAGCACGCAAATAACCCGGCCTGCCAGGCCAGCGTCACATTCTGCGTTTCCTGATAGACCGGCCCCATAATCAGAAATATGTAGGCAAACAAACTGGGGGTATTGATACCGTAGGGTAACGCCGTCACATCATCACGACCAGTGTGACGCATCAGTTCACGGGCCTGCCATGAGTAAAAGAGATTCCCCAACAAGAGAGATACCGCAGCTCCAGGTAGGACTTTCCCGATGATCAGTTCCGGCGGAAAACCACAGACGACTTTGCACAGCACTGCGACCAACATGAGCTGTAGCAGATTGTCGATGAAAAGCCCAAAGAAGCCGTCGATATCACCGCGGACAAACCACGGAGGAGCGGGCTTGGAAGCTTAAATTGGGACTTGGGAATTGAGAGATGCCGATGTTGTCATCGGCGCGGCATAGTAGCGCGTGCAGGGAAAAGGGTCGAGGACCGTGCGGCGCGAACCTGGAAATCCCCTGGAGAACATGCCATGCTGCGGCGCAAAACCTCTGACAAAGAGGAGGAACTCTATGCTTCACAATGATCCGTTTGAGTCCTGGCTGTTTCACAGGAAGATGAAATGGTTACCCTCGCACCCCCTTACCGAACAACAAGCGAAAGTAAGTGCAGCATTAGATCGTCTTACGGCATTTTTAGATAATCCACCGCCAAAACGCGCCCTGAGCGATCTTGGGCTCTGGGGTTGGAACGGAGCAGTTTCGCTTAACCCAACAGATGTTCCTCGTGCCCAGGAACTCTATCGCCGGGTATTCCTCACTGGTGGTACTGGAAGCAAGCATGTGCAGGAAACACTACTGGATTTGCTTGCAGCGACAGAAGATCCCACATCAGTTCCCTTCTGGAAAGAAATGTTGGACTTGAGTCGCCCCCGCGATCACTTTACAGGAAAACGTCGCACCTTTGCACTTGCGGCTCTGGCGCAACTCCTGGCGCAACGAGATGCACCAAGCGCTTACGAGGCACTCCAACAAGCCGCCCACCATTCTCAGCCAGAGGTTCGCGCCCTCGCAGTGCGCTATCTGGGCTTGGCCTATCTTGAAACTGAACGTCCAATCCCGCTGGAACTCCGGCACGATCTGATCCAGATCGCCACGCACGATAAAGCTTTCGAGCCCCGTTTCCAGGCACGCATGGTCCTGCGTAACGCTGAGCAACCGGTTCCGCAAGAGCATCCCCACGGCGCCTACGATTTCAAAGTCAAGTTCATGCGGGACAAAGGTATCTTTCGCACAATCGCTGTGCGCGCAAAACAAACGCTCGACGATCTCCACTTTGCGATTCTACGCGCCATCAACTGGGACGCTGATCACCTCTACTCGTTCTTCATGAACGGGCAATTGTATGATGCCAGGTACCAAATCAGTTGTCCGCAGGATGAGGATGCCGCGATTTGGACTGACGAAATAGAGATTGGCAACTTAGGCTTAGTAATGAAACACAAGTTCCTCTACTACTTTGACTATGGCGACAGTCACAAGTTTGAAGTCGAAGTGGTGGGTATTCACCCAGATATCCAGCAGGGGAAGTATCCGCGCGTAGTGGAGAGCAAAGGCAAAGCCCCGGCACAGTACGGCTGGGAGGATGAAGACAACGATGAGTGGGAAGATAAGTGATGATTGAGGGACAGCATCAATGGAGGCTTGGGAGAGCAAGATCACAAACCGCGATAGATCAAGCCCTGCTTCTTCCTGTCAAACATGTACTATACCCGTGAAGTGAACATCCATGGGGACGCTCCTGGATTCCGGGTCTCGCGTTGCTCGCCCGGAATGACGGGCTGCTCGTTTTCGTCATTCCCGCGAAGGCGGGAATCCAGCCCGGATTATTCACGAAGTGCGAAACAAAGGGGTCATGTCGGCTAAGCTCATAAAAATCCTATTGTTTTGCTATGAAGGCTATAGCGATAGACCAAGTTGATTCTGCACACTGCGATTTACGCATTACGTGAAAGAACACCCTAAAGGTCCGTCTCAAAAAGAGTTTTCTCTCACAAGCCAAAAATTCATGAATAATCCGGGTCCAGGTCCATTTCAGCCACTCACCAAACCTGGAAATTTCCTGCACAACGTGTCATGCTCTCCTACAGAAGAGCAAGGTCCCACACACGGACAACACCGTGTGAACCTTGCGGGGGAATTGACCAATGAGCGAGCCGGGGAATTATCGCTACGACGTATTCATTAGCTACAGCCACGTTGATCGAGGCTGGGTGTGGGGTGAACTTTTGCCGCGACTGGAACAAGCCGGGTTGCGGGTGTGTATTGACGACCGCGACTTCGAGATTGGCACTCCTAGTTTAATCAACATGGAACGAGCGGCAGACAGCAGCCGCCGAGGCGTTGCAGGAGATCGATAATCCCTACGTGATCGGCGTGCCACTGACCGAACAGCAGGAAATCTTTGTTGGCCGAACAGATATTAGCGCCCGGATTGAACAATTACTGCTCGACGGGCGGCGTCCACCCCTCCTGCTCTACGGACAACGACGCACTGGCAAGACCTCATTGCTCAACAATCTTGGCCGTCTCTTACCCAGTACGATGATTCCACTCTTCGTAGACCTGCAGGGAGCAGCAATCGCAAATGACCATACAGGTCTGTTATTAAATATCGCACGCGACATGGGCAAGTCGTCCGACGCTCGACGAAACCTCAAACTCCCGCAGTTGTCCCGTGAATCCTTGCTCAACGATCCGTTCTCGCGCTTTAGCGAATGGCTCGATGAAGTTGAGCAAACCTTAGGACAAAACGTCGGACTCCTCGCGCTTGATGAATTTGAGGCCTTAGAAGATGCCTTGAGCAAAGGGAAATTCGATGAAACAGCCATCTTTGGCATTCTGCGCAATCTGATTCAGCATCGCCCACGTTTCAAAGTTTTGCTGGCTGATTCGCATACTTTTGAAGAATTGCAACGTTGGGCCAGCTATCTGATCAACGTCCAAGTTGTGCAATTGAGCTACCTCAAAGAGACAGACGCTCGACAATTGATCGAGCACCCGGTCAAAGAGTTTGTCCTACGTTATGAACCTCAGGCAAGTCAACGCGTCCTAGACCTCACACATTGTCATCCATTTCTCGTCCAACTCTTATGTGCCGAGATTGTTGCTCTGAAAAACGAGCAAGATCCTTCTATTCGTCGTTTAGCGCATCTCAGAGATGTTGAAGCCGCTGTGCCGGAGGCTTTGAGCCATGGCAGCCTGTTCTTTGCGGACATTGAGCGTAATCAGGTCGATGCAGCAGGGCTTTCTTTGCTCCGTTTCGTTGCGGCGCAGGGAGAAAATGCGATCGTGAGCAGAGAAGTCTTAACGCGGCAGTTCTCTGACAATCTGGATCAGGCTTTAGCCTTGCCTATGAAGCGTGAGCTGTTTGAGCAGATAGATACTGGGTATCGGTTTCAGGTGGAGTTGATTCGGCGGTGGTTCGTGCGGTAGGGGGCGTAGTTTGAGCCCCTCACCCTAGCCCTCTTCCGGTGGGAGAGAGAATTCAGACAGATGCCGGAAACACTTTGCTTATTCCGGCCTACCCGTTTATTCGTCGCTGAATTGGGGCAGTATGTAGGCCGGGATAAGACCACAAGTCGTTCCCGGCGTTACCGGTTCACTGCGAAGCAGGAGCAGCAACCAGACGAGCACTGCGCAAACCTGCCAGTTGGTTCACAACCAAAGAGGTCAAGACGACCAACCCACCAAGGAGTGCGGTGTCGCTCGGTCGTTCCCCAACCCCTAACCACACCCATAGTGGCCCAAGGATGGTTTCAAGCAGAGCCAACAGACCAATTTCGACAGCCGTCAGGTGTGGAGCCGCCAGTGTCATAAGTACACATCCCATCCCCAATTGAAACGTCCCCATCACTGCGAGTATTCCAACATCATGCCACGAGGCGGTGAGTGGCCAGCCCATCAACAAGGCGATAGGCATGGCAATCAAGCCACCGAGCAGTATAGTAGGAACCATATCCACAGAAGCTCCCATCTTGCGCAAGATGATGATATTGGCACCAAACGCGAGCGGAACACCGCACGCGAGAAGATTACCGATCAACGATCCAGGTGAACCAAAGGCATCGGCAAACATCAGCGCGATGCCCCCCAGACTGGCCATCATGGCAATCGTCGTGCGACGTGAGACATGCTCATTGAGAAAAAACCAACCGAGCAGTGCAGCAACAAGCGGAGTGATACTCGACAAAAATAAGGCATTGGCCACGGTAGTCCGTACCACGGACGAAATAAACAGGAAAAACGACAGGGCAAGAAAGGCGCCAGCCCATACCCCTGGAAAACCGACAGCTGTCACATACGAGAGTGTCCGACTCCCATAGCGGACAATCAAGAAGATGCCGACGAACAGTGCCATAAATGACGCGCGCCAGAAGACAATCTCCCACGCGCTGGTTATGGATACTGACCGCACCAAAATCCCGCCACTACTCCAACACAGGCCAGCAGCAGTCATCAACAATAAACCTTTCAGCCGATCTGTTTGCCCGGTCATGACATGCTCCCTCGTTGTTTGCAGAAGGCACACTGCGGGATTCAGCTCACAAATACAAGATCCAGCAGGCGCGGTTCACTTCTCCCTTTCTCCACGATATAGGAAAGATTCAAAAGGAGGACGATATGAAAATCAGAGGAACTTCCCACATCGCCATTGGCGTCAGCAACATGGAACAAGCGTTACGTTTCTATCGCGATCTCTTAGGACTGCGCGTAACGCTCAACGATCCCAATGAAAATCCTGGGGGACAATTGTCGAAAGTCTCAGGGCAACGCACTCGTCACGGTGTGTATCTGCGTTGGGAAGATGGACCAGATGCCACGTTCATCGTGCTTTCCGAGGACCGTCCCACCGCAGGCGAGCCCCTGAAGTTGAATCAGGTCGGGATCCATCACTTCGCGTTTTGGGTCGATGATCTGGACGCGACGTTCGAGAAAGTGAAAGCCGCCGGAATACCAGTGGTGTTGCCACCAACAACCTTCGATGCCATCGCGTATGGCGAAACGACCGGGGGAAAAGTGCGGACGACGCTATTCAAAGATCCTGATGGAACGGTGATTCAGTTGGATCAGCGAGTATAGTAGTCAGTAGTCAGTAGTCAGTAGAGAACACAAGAAAACCGTGCTGGCTACTTCTGCTCTTATGCTGGCTCCTGACTCCTGGCTACTCTTTTTCTCTGCGGTTTCCTACATTCTTCACTGCATAGTAACGAAATCCCCCACCCGATGTCCAACCAACGATACGACTCACGCCCCCGCTATCCTTCCCATCAACGACTCTCCGCAGTCGCGGGAGGATGTGCGTCTGACAGTGCTTCCCAGATTCGATCATGATCCATTGTCGTCTCATCTTGTGTGCAACCGCACCGGTTGTTCCAGACCCAGCGAAAGCATCAAGAACCCAGTCACCTGGTTGGGTCGCCATACCAATAACGCGTTTCAGTAACGCCTCCGGTTTTTTACCGTTGGTAAAATCGACACCGCCTTCATCGCCAAGTCCAGTGGTTTTAATGTCTTGCCAGAAGTCGCCAGGATGCACGGTCAAGTAATCATCCGCGAAGAGCAAGCGAATACGGGGCTGTGCCATGCGTGCGTTGTAGTCTCGTTTGATGACATACAAATTGTGTTGCGGGGTCTCAATCGTAAAGGCCGCGGCGTATGACCGTAGCGACGTTTTCTTTTGGTCCGCCAGACGCTTTGCCAGCGCGGTCGTTGCACAGGTACGCACGATACGCCACGCGTTTTCCTGCAGCCATGTCTCTGTTGGTGTCCCAGTGTGTTCGCGCTGGTACACCTCCTCTGCAGCCAGAAAAACAAACTGCGCGCACAGTGCGTCTGCCTGTTGCACCAAAGCAGGGGTGCGTTGTTTGTTGGCGATGATGTCTTTAAGCAACGCAACCTCAGCGCGACTGACGTTGTCTATGACCGTGCGGTACTCCGCATCCCACGCGCCTTTCGCAATCCGTTCAAGCTGGAGACCGTGAATACCAGACTTTCCAGCGAGAATCAGGTATTCTTTGAGGCGTGCAATCCCTCCTCTTTTCACAACCTGAGACATTTTCACCCCGGTGGGTTCGGCCATTTTGACGACAATGACCTTGAGATTACGCTCCTGACAGATCTCCATCATCAAGAGATAGAGGCGGGCAAACTCGTTGTCATCGATCTGAACGGTAAGAAAGCCATCATCGCGCAGCAGGCTCCACAAGAGCTGCAAGCGCGGTCGCATCATTTCGATCCAACGTTCATGACGCAGCCCATCACGATAATGGACAAACGCGTTACCAGTATTATATGGCGGGTCGATGTAGACGCACTTGATCTTCCCGGTAAATTCCGTCGTCAAGGCGGACAGCGCCGGCAGATTGTCACCACAGATGAGACGATTGTCGTAACAATCCGAACTGAAGGAAGGATGCGATGACCGATACGAATGGGCGGGATCTTCGATTAAGGACACAGAAGGAAAGGTCTCGGCAGTCTTCATCTCATGGACGGCTCTCTTTCCTCTCTGTATCGCTTATCTGAGCTTAGAGGTCTACCCCTGCAGCGACTTGTCCAGCTCCACCAACTCGCCGAATCAGAATACGCGCCACAGGATTACGCCAGTCACGTAATGCCGGAGTGAGGTTTCCTACCCCATGGATGCCATTGTGAATATGAACAAACCCTTCCCCTCCCCCAGGATGACCGCCACCTCCGGCGCCACCACACTCAGTAATGGATGGACCAAAGAGTGAGGCACAGAGTTCATCATTCCGTTCACTACCCGCATCATAGGCTGGAACGAAAAGTGAGACGACATTGTCACCGGCGGGTCCAGCAATGCCATTCACGGCGATGAAGGCATCGTTCGTCGGAATCAAGGAAGAGACAAGTGTCAACTGACTGAAAATGGTTGTCGTTTCAACCGTCATGGTCCACGATTTTCCCGGATCAATCAGTGTATTCGTGGGTGATGCTGCCGCAATCACCTCTTTCACTTCCGGTAACCCAGCAAGTTGAACCCCGAGGGCATTCGGGCTCGCATCTTCCACTAAAGTGGCAAATTGCGGACTGACTTGCTCGCCTAAGGCGGTGGCAGGAAACAACTTACCGCAATAGTGATTGACCGGAGTGGAGAGCCTCTGCACAAGAGCAGGGATGAGAGACGAGACCATTGTGTGCTGGCTTCGGTCTAAGTATCGAAGTCTGGTCGAAGAGCTGGATGAACGCGGGCGAC
>VGTJ01000084.1 GCA_016874775.1 Deltaproteobacteria bacterium | reverse complement strand
TTAGCTTGTCGGGGCCGTGCCGCCAAGCATAGCACTGTCTCGTTTCTGCCTCCACGCTCCGCGCCGCGCGCTGTGGAGGACTCAGAATGACAGCTCCGAAAAGCCGTCACACAAAATGTATTGACTGGCAGATCCTTCTCACGTGAAGTCTGTACGTTCGCCTGATGGCGCGTTTCTTCTTGAAGATCGTCCGTACGATCCTGGTCCGACTGAAGTACGTTGGACACAGGAACTAATTCTCACAAGTCGAGACAAAGGAGAATTACTCAGATTGCCAGGCATCACGTGGGAGGGTGACGTTACGTTCCATAAGAGCGACTCCTTGGAAATGACGTTAGTCGATCATGGTCAACGAACCCGCATTCGTATTGATTTGCGTGATCAGACCTATATTCTCCATCCCCACGATTATCCAGCGCCTCTGGATTCGTTGTCGACGCACTTGTTCAACCAGTTCGTCAATCAGCAAACCTACTCTCATCCTGACGCACCAGTTTCTCGCGGGCGTTTATTCGGACGACTGCTGCTGTTTCTGGCGAGTTGCGGTTTTGTTGTGATGGGTATTCTCGCTTTTATGAAAGCTACCACTACTGCTGACCGATGGAAGATATTCGGAGTAACGACATTTTTCCTTTTGTGTACGTGGATTTCCTTCGATGACCTTCGCCGCACACGTTTGAAGAAGTAGCAGTGCTCGTGCCCTTCCCCACCGAGTCGCTGTCGTTTATGGTTCACGCCGGAGATGACCTATGCGTGAAACCTCTCTAGCCACCATGATCCTGCAACGGTCTGAACGGTACGGCACCAAACCAGCCATGCGTACGAAACAACATGGCCACTGGCAAGATTTGTCGTGGCAATCGCTGGGAAAGAAAATTGTCCGTACCGCGCAGGGACTCACTGCACTAGGGTTCCGTCCTGGTGATCGTCTCGCGATTCTCGCCGATAATCACCCAGAATGGGCAATTATTGATCTCGCCTGTCTCTACCTTGGTGGCGTAGATGTGCCGCTTTATTTGACTAGTCCCGTCACGGATCTGACGTACATCATGAAAGATGCTGGCGTGACGTTCCTCGCGGTTTCTGGACGCGAGCCGCTCGCCAAAGCGTTGAAGATCGCGAGCGACCTCCCGACGCTGACGCATCTTATTCTGCTCGATGAAGGTCCGAAGGAAGAAACGCGTCTTGGCCAACTTCCAAGCTTGAGTCTCGACGGTGTCATGGCTCGTGGCGAGACATCCGGGGGCTCGTCACAACCAGTGCCAGATCCAGGACTCGCGACGATCATTTACACATCGGGGACCACGGGTGTTCCCAAAGGAGTGATGCTCAGCCACACCAACATTCTCGCCAATACCCAAGATGCAACCGCAATTCTACCCATCACTGAGGAAGACATCACCCTCTCGTTCCTACCACTTTCGCATGGCTTTGAGCGTACTGCAGGGCTCTACACGATCCTGCGAGCTGGAGCGTGCATTGCCTATGGTGGAGGTACGGTCACCATCACCAAAGATCTCGGTGAAGTGAAACCTACCCTCTTCTGTTGTGTGCCACGGGTGCTTGAACTGGTCTATCGGCGCCTACTCAGCGAGCGAGAAAACGCCAGTTTGCTCAAGCACAATATCTTGAGTTGGGCAATTAACGCGGCCAAAGCTGCCGGTCCGTTGCGTGTGACTGAGCAAGCTCTACCCTTCGCCTTAGGACTGCGGCACCGCCTGGCCGATCGGCTGGTCTTCCATAAACTACGTCAGGTGTTAGGTGGCCGCACCCGGTTCTTAGTTTCTGGAGGTGCGCCGTTGAGTGCCGAGATTGCTCGCTTCTTCTATGGCGTCGGCATCACGGTGTATGAAGGGTATGGCCTTACAGAAGCAGGGCCTGTGGTGTCCTGTAATATTCCCGGCCATACCCGACTTGGTACGGTCGGTCGTCCATTACCGCAAGTTGAGGTGAAAATCGCCAACGACGGCGAAATCTGCGCACGTGGCCCCAACATCATGCAGGGCTACTATAACAAGCCGACAGAAACAGCGCAGATGATCGACGAACACGGTTGGCTCCATACTGGCGACATCGGCACAATTGACACTGACGGTTACATCACCATTACCGATCGTAAGAAAGACCTCTTGATTCCCTCCAATGGTGAGAACGTTGCACCCCAACCGATTGAAGGGCAACTGAAACAAGATCCACTGATCGAAGAAGTCTGCCTGATTGGCGACAAGCGCCCATATGTCACCGCGCTGATTGTCCCCAATCGCGCTTTACTCGAAACGCTTGCGCAAAAGCACGCTACTTCCCATGCCTGGCCAGACCTGTTGCAACAAAAAGAATTTCGCACGCTCTTCCGCCGTCGTATCGATGAGATCAATCGGGCGCTGCCGTTATATGCTCGCATTCATCACTTTACGTTGTTAGCTGAGCCATTCTCACAAGATCGTGGAGAACTGACTCCTACGCTCAAGGTCAAACGTCGAGAAGTGATGCGCACCCGCAGTGCCGACATCGAAGCTATGTATCCGCCCAGCACTGTTCCAGTTGACAGCTCTTCGGCAAGCAGATAGCCGGATGAATCACATGAGTACTATAGTAGATTCCGCCGCTGATCTTTCCCTGTCCCCTGAGAGGCGCGAGATTGTTGATAATCTCGATTTATTGCTCGACGTGTTACCTCTCCCGGTGCACGATGCCTTGACACACCGACCACATTTGCAGGACTTGGTCGAGGTCGTGCTGGACTTAGGGCGACCACCCGAAGCACGCTACGGTGAGCAAACTGTATATCTCTTTGACACGCCCGTCAGTCGTGAGGATGTACATTTTACCGTCACTCGTGTCGGCGCGTTCACCCACGATAACCGGGCTGGCATTCCACGCACGCTGCATCGCATCTCAGCGATCCGTAACCGCACGGGTGAAGTGATTGGCTTGACCTGTCGCGTGGGTCGCGCGATTTTTGGCACGGTCAACATCGTCAAAGATATTGTCACGCAGGATAAGAAAAGCATTCTCCTGCTTGGCCCGCCGGGAGTGGGAAAGACCACCCTGCTGCGTGAGGTGGCACGTATTCTTGCTGACGAAAGCAACAAGCGTGTGATCGTCGTTGATACCTCAAATGAAATTGCCGGAGACGGCGATATCCCGCACCCAGCGATCGGTCGCGCTCGCCGGATGCAGGTCTCGTCACCGGATTTACAACATAAAGTGATGATCGAAGCGGTCGAGAATCACATGCCGGAAGTCATCGTTGTTGACGAAATCGGGACGGAAGCCGAAGCATTAGCCGCGCGTACGATTGCCGAGCGTGGCGTGCGTTTGGTGGCCACTGCGCATGGCAGTGCGCTGGAAAACCTGGTGCAGAATCCGACCCTGGCCGATTTGATTGGCGGGATTCAATCTGTCACGCTTGGTGATGATGAGGCACGCCGCCGCGGGACGCAAAAGACTGTTCTGGAGCGCAAAGCCCCGCCGACATTCGACGTACTGATCGAAATTCATGACCGTGCCCATTTTGCCGTGCATGCCGATGTCGCCGAGGCCGTCGATGCGTTCCTGCGTGGACGCGCGTCTCGCATTGAAATGCGGGCCCGCGGTGACGATGGTCAAGTAGAAATCACCCATACAACACCGTCGCTGCAACTCGCTACCGCAGTGCCGAGCGAACCGCAAAGCGAGCGTCGCAAAATCCTGCGCATCTTTCCCTATGGCATCAATCGCCAACGCCTTGAGCAAGTCATCATGGATTTACAAGTGCCAGCACGGGTCGTTTCCCACCCAACCCAGGCAGACATGGTGCTCACGGTGCGCGGGCAGGTGAAGCGTCAGCCCAAAGAGTTGCGTTTCATGATTGAGCAGGGATTGCCACTGCACTCGCTGCGCAGCGATACGATGATGCAGATGAGTAAATTCTTGCGCGAACAGATGGCCGATGCGTTCCCCGAAGATCGGGCGGCACTGACAGAAGTCGAAGAAGCCATCGAGCAAGTCATCACGCAGCAACAGCCTATCGAGCTTGCACCACAACGACCACGCATTCGCCGCATGCAGCACGAAATGGTCAAACGCTACGGGCTTGTGTCAAAAAGTGAAGGCGACGACCCGTTTCGCCACTTGGTGGTGTATCCGGGACGATAGCAACGTAGCATGCGCTAGGCGCACGATTCTCCTCATTCCTCAGCCGACTTCGTCAACGTCAGCGACAACATCGGACGGGATAAGGAAGACACATAGGTGGCTTTGAATTGGTAAGTATCAAACAACTGAGATTCTAAATGCGACCCGCTCTCGCCCTCAGTCAGCGCCCGTTGCAGGACACGCTCAAGCCACAGCGCCACCGGTTCGCTCTCGGCCATAAACGTCTGTACCAATGCGTCGAGATAGCCGCGCGATCCTGAATCAATCCGTTTCTTTTGTAGATCGACCGGCAACCACAACACGATGACACCGAGATTCTCTTGATCTCCGCTTGCTTGTACGACTCCAGCTCGGTTTGGCAATGGCGCTTCTTGCGTTCCTTGCGTACTGCCGGCGCGCGAAGCAAACGCGATCGGAGCCGCTACTTTTTCAAGATTCTTCTGCAGCGTTGCCAGGGAAATCCCGAGGCGACGAGAAACGGCGAAATCCTGGGCCGAAGAGGAGGCTGCAAGAACTATCGCACCAACGAGAAAAAGAAAAAAAGAGAAGGATTTCACAAAAAAACCGCAGGGTTTTCGGGTAGAGAGTGGATTATGCCCCGTTCATGCTTCATTCCTTCGACGAGGCTCAGGACTTCAGCCCGAACGGGGACACTTTGATCACCCTACTATCGTGTCTCGCAAGTTCATGAGCGGTGAAATCGTAGGGCGCGTACCACGCGCCAGTCAGTTGGCGCGCTGCGCACGCCCTACAACTGCTCACGAAGTTATGAGACACGGTACTAGTACCCTTCATCCCGAGTCCTGAGCTTGTCGAAGGGTCGAAGGGTGGTCTACTCCACAGTCCTCTTTATTGCAAATAGAAAATCACCATTAGTGAATTGTCGGTCACTTCCCAATCACCATCGCCACAGTTGTCGTCCCCGAACCACCGATGTTGAGGGTCGCGATCTTCTTCGCGCCGTCAATCTGATACTCACCAGCGTGCCCGGTCACTTGCTTGAATGCATCCAACGCCTGGCGTGTGCCAGTCGCACCGACTGGATGGCCACAACCGATCAGTCCACCGCTAGCATTGATTGGCAGTTTCCCACCGAATTCAATCGTTCCCTCTTCCACGGCCTTCCATGACTCGCCGGGTTTGGTCATGCCAAAGTGATCGATCGCCATGTACTCAGAGGTCGTAAAGCAGTCGTGCGTTTCGATACCGTTCACACCCCAGACGTCAGCGATACCAGCGCGACGGAACGCATCGACGATCGCTTGGCGGGTGTGCGGCAACACGTATTGGCTGTTCTTGCTTTCAGCCACCTTGGTGTCAAAGCGCATCGGCGCCGTGCGATGACCCCAGCCGAGAATGCACGGCAGATCTTCGAGTTTCAGGCCACGACGTGCTGCGTACGCTCGCGCGAAGGATTCAGACGCGAGGAAGAGCGAAGCCGCACCATCGGTGACTTGCGAGCAGTCACGAACTTTCAACCGACCAGCCACTGGATTGGCGTACTTACCGCTGGTGAGATTCTGGGTCTCGTTGGTAAACCAGCCACGTGTCTGTGCCTGTGGGTTACGACGGGCATTGGAGAAGTTGATTTCGGAAATACGTGTCAGATGCTCTTCCTTGAGCCCGAAACGCTTTTCGTATTCATCACCAAGGCGACCAAACAATTTGGGAAAGGGAAACTCGACTCCCTTGGATTCGTGCTCATACCACCCTGCGGTCCCGAGAAAGTCACCACCAGTTGAAGGATCGACGGTCTTCATCTGCTCAACGCCGATTACCAAAGCAAGGTTATAACGACCAGCCTCGATTTCAGCCGCAGCCATCATGATCGAGACACTGCCAGACGCGCAGGCCGCTTCATGACGCGAGGTAGGAATCCCAGAGAGGGCCGGATCGATCTCGCCCAGGAAGCCGCCGAGATGTCCTTGTTTGCAGTAGAGTTCAGCCGCGAAGTTGCCGACGTGCGCGACGTCCACTTCTTTGGCGTCGAGGTGTGTCGAGGATAGCCCTTCGACAACCACTTCTTTCATCATTTCGACGACATCCTTGCCCTCTTTGAGCCAGTTACGGGCAAAGTCAGTCTGATGACCTCCGAGAATATACACAGGTGCGGACATGTTGAGCGCCTCCTCCATCGCCGAGCGCGATGGCTCGGGCGTGATCATTATTTTCCGCCAATCGGAATAGAAATCTCCTATCGTTTTGGGGGTAGCGCGTCAACGAGATTGCAATGCCGCGCGTACTCTGTGGAATAACGTTCGCTGAAAGCGAACCACAGAACGGTCGTACACTTGCCGTGAGAGCCCAGTGGACATGTCATTCTGAGTGTCGCGAAGAATCTCGCTGAGAGACCCTTCGTTACACTCAGGGTGATAAAGCGTGAGTACCAACCGTTTGTGGACTGGTTCAGGCTCCTCCTCACCGTTTCTTCGACTCCCTCTTACCCCACCATGCTCACCGCTTTACAGCCGCAGCAGGACCTTCAACGCACCACGCTGCGCCGCATGCTCGACAGCAGCCGGCCCTTCCTTGAGCGGGTACATGCGATCAATCAGTGGTATCACTCCAAGTTGTTGTCGTGCCAGCGCTTGCAACGCCGGAGCAAATGGGCCACACCGCGATCCCACCACCGTCACTTCGTTAATCACTAACGGTGCGAGAGAAAGAGCATGGGCTTGGGCGACGGTACTTTTCAGCACTAACGTGCCGCGCGGGCGGACGATGGACATCGCGTGAGCAAGGCCGTCGGTCGTTCCCGTGGCTTCGATGACGAGATCAGCAGGCTGCGGACGCCAATCGGTACCGGCAACCGTGCGTATCCCATACTGACGCAGAAGCGCGAGTTTCTTCTCGTGTTTCCCTACCACCGTCACCCGTGCACCGGCCAGATGGAGAACTTGTGCACACAGCATCCCAAGTTTGCCGTCGCCCAGGACAACAGCTTCCACGCCAGGTCTGAGATGGAGCTGTTCGATAATTTCAAAAGCCGCAGCAAGCGGCTCAGTAAAAACCGCCGCTTCGTCGGGCACGTTCTCAGGCACTTCATGGAGGTTGGCCACCGGGACTGCCAAGTATTCCGCAAAACTCCCATCGGCCTTCAGTATCCCCATCACCTGGCGATTCGGGCAGTGACGTCCCAGCCGTTGCTGACACCAGTCACACGTACCGCAAGCAAAATTGATCTCTCCCACCACGCGTTTACCCATCAACGTGGGTGCACCGTCGACGACCTCCCCCACAAATTCGTGCCCCAGCACTCCAGTAAAATCCATATAGCCTTTGAGAATTTGTAGATCAGTCGAACAGATCCCAGCGAGTCGCACGCGCACCAACGCCCACGTTTCTGGTCCCTGCGGCTCAGGGTATGACGCTCGGACTCGCAGTTGCGTGCCATCCCAGTGCAAGGCGTGCATGGCTACTCCTTCGGGCAACCGACAGCGCAAAAGCCGTGCCTCAGCCCAGGAGGGCAAGGGGCTAATTCTTTGTGCTGGGGCTTGCTTTTTTTGCGCCTAGGATATGGCGCAACGGGCCTCGTTGTAAGCCCATTATGAAAGACTCTGCTGATTCGGACTCAAAACCACGTTACCGCTTTCCTTCTCCAGGGTATTGCGGGCTTACGCGCTATCCTTCCCCTGTCATCGCCTACCGCTCTCGCCTGCTGTGACACATTATGTTTGGTATTGAAGGGGCAGCTTCTTCTTACTCTGTTCCTTATTTCTACCAACGCATTTTTGTGGCAGCAGAATTCGCCAAAAAGGTCGTTATCAAAAACTCCGCTGATTTACTCAAAATCAAACGCGAAGCCTTGTTCGTTCCCGGCAGCCGTCCGGATGTGCTGGTTTGTCCAGCCGTGCGAGAGTGCGCCGCCTTGCATTGCTGACACGGGGAACGCTATACCATCACCTACACAGCAAGGAGGGCGACAATCATATGACAACTGCAGTGCAACAGGCTCCCATGCTCGCGGGCATCAGGGTTCTCGACTTCACCCAATACTTAGCTGGCCCAACCGCCACGCGCCTGATGGCCGAATTAGGAGCCGAGATTATTAAAGTTGAGCAAGCAAAAGGCGGCGATCCGTCACGCGCCCTACCGTTCATTAAAGACGGGCGTAGCATCTATTTCATCCAACAGAATCGGGGCAAGAAGAGCTTCTGTGTCGATTTCAGTAAATCGGAAGGCGTCGAACTCGTACGTGCCCTGATTCCTCACGTTGATGTCGTCATAGAAAACTACGGTCCTGGGGTCATGGAAAAACGTGGGCTTGACTATGCGTCTCTGCAAAAAATCAACCCACGTGTCATCATGTGTTCGATTTCCGCGTTTGGTCGCAAGAGTCCCCTCTCTCACCTCACAGGCTATGACTATATTGCCCAGGCGTTTTCTGGACTGATGCATATGACTGGTGATCCCGACGGTCCACCACGTTTTATGGGGGTCGCCATTGCTGATGGCATCGCCGGAGTGAATGGGTTTGCCGCGCTCGGCTATGCGCTCTTCCATCGCGACCGTACCGGCCAAGGACAACACGTCGATATTGCCATGGTCGACGCTCTCTATCACATGCATTCCGTTGAACTGCAGATGTTCGCCGCGAGTAAGGGCACCTATAAGCCAATGCGCTTTGGCGTGCATCACTACATGGGCTGTCCGCAAGGCGTTTTCAAAGCAACGCAGGGATACATTGTCATCCTCGCGCTGGATCGCCAATGGTCGAATGTGTGTAACGCGTTAGGAAAACCGGAGTTGGTCAATGATCCACGATTTTCTTCGGCTGGACGGCGCGGGAAGAATCAAAAGGAGCTGATCCCGATGATCGAGGCGTGGCTCCAATCCTTCCCTACCGATGAAGCTGCACTAAAAGCCTTAGCCGACCATCGCGTGCCCGCTGGCCCAGTGATGTCGATTGAAGATACTGCAACACACCCCTACTTCATTGCCCGAAAAATGGTCCGGCAAGTACCAGATGCCCTGCTTGGGGAGGTCACCATTCCGGGATTTCCATTCAAGTTCTCGGCGTTTCCTGACGAACTCGACCTCCGCGCACCTGTCCTCGGCCAACATAACGAAGAGGTGTTAGGGCAACTGCTTGGACGAGCACAGGATAGCCTTGCGCCACTTTACTCACAAGGAGTGTTGTATAAAGGGGAGAAATAATTGGCGGTAGGGGTTGGGAGTTGGTCAAGGATGAAAGCGTGTTTCCTCTGCTCTCAAGCTTTTGTGACAAACCATGTTGTCCGTCATGGTAGTCCATAGAGCTTTGCCGCATTGTCCCGCAATAAGAGGTGCGCCAGACGTAGCGCCTCTGCTTCGTCGCAGCGCTTTTCCTGGACCATCTCGCTCAAGGCGAGGGCGAGCGCTTGTCGACCATTCTCGGTCGCTAACCAATAGACCTCTTCCGCTCCGATGAGCTCGTTCACCACACGAGCATCGGTCGCGAAGAGTACTTTTTCCGGCTGCAACGACAGCCACTGTTTGAATATCGCCGCCAGGTCAGATGGATAGTGCAGCAATGTGAGCCCGGAGGTGTCAACAAAAACATTGGCATTCGTCGCCAAGAGGATGGCTTCCTGAGTAAAGGGAGCACCACCTTGCAGCAAGACAAATCTGGTCTGGCGGAACTCGTTAGCAGTGACAACGTTTTCCAGTAGCAATGGATGCGCGCCGTTGAGGCGAAACCCTTCGTTCATCCCCGCTCCGGTATGAATATGAACGGGTAGCCCAAACCTCGTCGCTTCCCGTAGCAGGAAGAAGAACAAATAGTTCTGTAACTTGCGGTACTCTTCTTCGGGAACATCGGTTGTGTTGCGGTATCGCTCATAGATGCGACGCGCCTGACGTGGAGAAACATCATCAAAGGCTAATGGCCGCAAATACGCAGCCGCAAACTTCACCGCAACCGCACCGTCGGCTTTCAGACGGCTAAAGCTTTCGTGGACAAACCGGAGATACGCCTCAAAGGTGCGCGGTCGGCTGGTCTCAACCAGGTCGTAGTACTTCTTGAGTAACTTCTCATAGCAAGAAAAGAAAACCGCAGACTCGGGACCCTGCTTTTTGTAGACACTATTGTTGAGCGGAAAAAGGTAAGCGTCGAGAAAAGGAACCCATTTGAAGCGTGTCCGGTCGAGTGGTGTCCCGGCCATGTCCACTCGATTGGCCAACGATAGCGAAATCCCAGCCTTATTCAGGACAGTGTTGAAGTAATTTACCTCCGGTGCCGTGCGCTTCTTGCGTTTCAAGGTGGCCAATTCGCGCAGATGGTCCAAAGAGAGATCAGCGTGAGGATATTCATACAAGGCATGAAACGCCGGAATAAGCTCCAGGTTGGTCGGGCGCAACCGAAAGGGCAACGTCCTGGCAACGGGAGAAGCGACGCCGGTCGAGTCAAAGGTCAAGGCATCCATTTCCACGTCCCCAGGGAGTGCGGGGTGCGCCTGGTTATCGATGATTGGTATTTGTCGGATGGCTTTGAGTAATCGCGCCTGGAGGGAGTCTGGGTGAGAAACAGGCGTCGCCTGTGCGCTAGCCTCACGTCCACCAGCTATGGTCAACAGCAGTATCAGCAGAAACAGCACGCTTCAGACATAACACGTTGTTGGATTCGGAGTCTAGAGTAGCGCATTCTGGTGGAACTTCGCGGCGGTGATCACCCCGAACTTGCTGTGGCGCCACTGGTGTGGTAGGCAGCGGTCACACCACCAGGTTGTCGGGTGAGTGAAACCATACTGCGAATAGAGGAGGCTTTTATGATTTCCCTGAGCGATTATACCTCTTACGATGGGCTCGGCCTTGCTGACCTGGTTGCACGCAAGCAAGTGAAAGCAGAGGAACTTGCCGCTGCGGCCTTACAAGCAATTGAAAAGGTCAACCCGCAACTCAATGCGGTCTTACAGACATTACCGACGCAAGCCAACGACGAAATCAGGAAAAGCCTGCCCCAAGGTCCCTTCACTGGCGTGCCTTTTCTCATCAAAGAACTGGTACTCCACGCTAAAGGCGTCCGCTGCGATATGGGCTCGAAATTCGCCCAAGGGTTTACTCCCACAGACGACACGGAGCTGATGGCACGCTTCCGGCGAGCAGGGCTGGTGCTCGTCGGCACAACCCAAACCCCGGAACTCGGTTACAACCCGACAACAGAAACAACCCTCTTCGGTCCAGTCCATAACCCGTGGGATCTCACGCGCAGTGCAGGTGGTTCGAGTGGCGGCTCCGGCGCAGCAGTCGCAGCAGGGGTCGTGCCTCTTGCACATGCAAATGATGGTGGCGGCTCCATCCGTATTCCAGCGTCCTGTAATGGCCTCGTCGGTTTGAAACCCTCGCGCGATCGTATTCCCACTGGCCCTGACTATGGCGATCCATTGTGTGGGCTCGCCTGTGAATTCATCGTCTCTCGAAGCGTGCGAGATTCTGCGGCGTTACTTGACTGCGTTGCTGGTGCCGACGTTGGCGCTCCAGGTGCTCTCACCCTCCCTACTCCATCCTATCGTGAGCAGATTCAGAATTTCCCTGGAAAACTCCGCATCGCATGGACAACGACACCGGCATCAGGAGCGAAAGTGTCTCCGGACTGCGAGAAAGCGGTCCATGAAACAGTGCGCCTCTTGGAGAGTTTAGGCCACACGCTCATTGAAGATCGACCACGATACGACTGGCACACGTTCTTAAACAACGTCCACGTCATTTGGACGGCATTCACGACGGCAATGGTTGATGAGGCTGGGGCTGCGCTTGGTCGCAAACCAGGTCCAGACAACCTCGAAGCCGTTACGCTGGCCTGTTACGAGGATGGCAAGCGCTACTCAGCAGCAGACCTGGTCAAAGCGATGGCCTACAACAATACCCTCTCGCGCCAGATTGGGGCGTTTTTCCAAACGTGCGATGTCTTCCTCACGCCGACAATTGCCCAGCCACCAGCGCCTTTAGGTGAAGTGAATCAGAATCGTCAAGGCCTGACTGCTATGGAGTGGACACAACAAGTCTTTACCTATGTTCCATTCACCCCAGCCTTTAACTCAACCGGGCAACCGGCAATGTCGTTGCCACTCCACTGGAATGCGAATGGACTGCCGATTGGTGTCCAGTTCGTTGGCCGCTTTGGTGACGAAGCAACGTTGCTGCGCCTGGCGGCGCAACTCGAACAGGCCAAGCCGTGGGCTGGAAAGCGGCCTCCAGTGCATGCAGCAAACTAAGACATATTTCAAGTCTTTAGCGATGCTCGACGCGTAGCGTGCACGGCGCGCACGCTACGATGCTGTTGATCTATCAATAAGTGATCTTCGCGAAGTCAACGCCAGGAAGGACATCATGAACGGCACCAAATTCATTCTCGAAGAACAACGCATGCCCAAGTTCTGGTACAACATCAATGCCGACATGCCCGCGCAGATGTCTCCGCCTCTCCATCCGCAAACGAAAGAGCCTGTCACGCCAGAATTCCTCAGCGTCATCCAACCACTGAGCCTCATCAAACAAGACGTCAGCACCGAGCGTTATATTGAAATTCCCGAGCCTGTACGTGAAATCTACAAGCAGTGGCGCCCTTCGCCGTTGCACCGCGCGCATCGGCTGGAAAAAATTCTCGATACCCCTGCCCACATTTACTATAAGAACGAAGGTGTGAGTCCGGTTGGTTCGCATAAACCGAATACGGCGGTGGCGCAGGTGTTCTTTGCCAAGCAGGATGGAGTGAAAGCGCTCACCACCGAAACCGGAGCAGGACAGTGGGGCTCATCACTCGCGATGGCGTGCAATTTCTTCGGCTTAGATCTCGAAGTCTATATGGTGCGGATTTCGTACCAGCAGAAACCGTATCGTCGTAATCTCATGGAGACCTACGGCGCACGAGTGTTTGCCAGTCCTTCGGAGCGGACAGAGTGTGGACGCAAACTGCTGGCGCAAGACCCCGATCATCCAGGCTCTCTCGGGACCGCCATCTCCGAGGGTATTGAGGCAGCAGTGACCTCAGGAGGCGCAAAGAAATATAGCCTCGGCTCGTGCCTTCCGCACGTCTTGCTCCATCAAACAATCATCGGCGAAGAAGTGCTGTTACAGATGGAAATGGCGGGCGAGTATCCTGACATCGTCATTGGCTGCGCCGGCGGCGGGTCAAACTTTGCCGGGATCGCGTTCCCATTCGTGCGTGAGAATCTTCGCAATGGCCAAAGGACCCGCATTATCGCCGTAGAACCAGCGGCGTGCCCGACGCTGACCCGTGGTGCATTCACCTATGATTACGCTGATGCAGTAGGAATCGCGCCCATCATCAAGATGTACACCCTCGGCCATGCGTTCGTCCCGTCGCGTATCCACGCCGGAGGTTTGCGCTATCACGGCATGGCTCCGCAAGTGAGTGCCTTGCGCCATGCTGGACATATCGAAGCGACAGCCTTGGACCAATTAGCAACATTTGAAGGCGGCGTCATGTTCGCGCGGGCAGAAGGCATTATCCCTGCGCCTGAGTCGAACCACGCAGTGCGCGCGGCAATCAATGAAGCTCTGCACTGCAAAGCGAGTGGCGAAAAGAAAGTGATCGTTTTCAATCTCAGCGGCCACGGTCACTTTGATATGTCGGCTTACGACGCCTATTTCAGTGGCAAACTCGAACGTCAGGAGTATTCCCAACAAGAGCTAGAGGTGGCGTTGCAATCAGTGCCTGAGGTACCGAAGGTATCGGCCTTGTAGAGACGTCCCGAGGGGCGTCTCTCTCGTAGGATCACCTAAAATGGCACCGACACGCCCTCTCCTTCGTCATTCTCCTTATCGACCACCGTCGTGCGCGCAGAGGTATAGTTGCCATTCGGATAGAACAGGTAGCCTGTCACAGTTTGTCCAGGTGCGATCGTGAGCTCTCCACGCAACGCTTTTCCTTGACCAGCAGCAGGAGGTGCAGACGGAGCAACGCGCCCTCCTCCCGCGGGCATTGCGAATACCTGATCGGCATCGAATCCGTATGGACGTGATGTGTTGTTGGTAATCATCACTTTTACCGGCAACACCCCACTCGCAGGCAGGTCAATGCCAAGCTCGATGCGAGATTCTACACCATTGAGCTTGGTCATCTTCACAATCAGACCTTTTTCGGACACTTTCGCGGCACGCACTTCACTTTCGCGGACAAGCGTAAAACTGCGACGGAATTGGTTATAGAACTTATGCGGGTTGTCCGCATTCACAAGCTGCGGAATAGGAAGCCCCCCTTCCTGTCCTTCAACGGAAGCTCCCCCTCCACTATGGCACTCGATGATCACTCTCCCGCCGCGAGTCCCATCTCTCTCAGCAATGATCTCACCAGGCTGACCAGGTTTCGCGACCGTAACCGACGTGATGTTGTAGTCCATCACTTTCACCGTCTTGTAGGCGATGCTATTGGCTTCCTCACAAGACAGAGTTGAGTCACTGATTCTGGGCGAGGGTGGGGGCGGTCGCTCGATAGTGGCATGATGTGGCACTTGCTGCGGCGCACAGCTCGCCAGGAGCGCACTCCAACCAAGAACACATAACGGCAAAATTTTTCTCATTACTATCACTCCTTCCCCCAAAGGGCATCTCTTTTATAGCAAGTTTCTCTCTGCGCAGCACGAATCCTCCCTCCTTTTTCGTTCCTGACAAAGCGTGTAGACTCGCGCGGCGGAGAACCAAGTGCTGAGTTAAGAGTGACGAGTTAAGAGTAAAAAGATAAAATCCACTGAGAGCTTCGATTCCCCTCATTACTTCTTCACTCTTAATGCTTAATTTTTCAATTGCCGGAGGCATACCGTGGAATTCAAAGAAGTCGTTGGACGGAGGCGGTCGATTCGTTACTTTCTTCCCTGGAAACCGGTCGCACGCGAGAAGATTCAAATCGTTCTTGAAGCGGCGCGCTTAGCCAGTCGCGCAGGGAATGCAGATTTCGCCAGAGCGATCGTCGTCGAACGCGACAAACTGTCCAAGGCAGATTTGCAGGCACTCACACTGCCTGTGAATGCTGGCATGATTGAGATGGCCCCGGTACATATCTATTGGTGGGGAGACCTCCAGGCTTTCACCCGTGACATGCCATCACGCGCGACCGAACAGGTAAACATGGGCGTACTGAATATCAGTCACGGCTGGACCCACAAGTTCGTGAACGAGGTCGCCTATCCACAGGTCGTGCAAGTCTTCAGCTCAGATCCAGTGCTCAATGCCAAAGTGACAGGCTGTGAAGCAGGCCTCGCAATTTCTCAAGCCCTGCTTGCCGCGGTTGATGAAGGTTTAGGAACGATGTTGTGTACCTATCCCGAAGGTCCCGCTCGTCAGGTGCTCGGCGTACCCGATCATTGGACGTCACTTTGGGTGCAGTTTCTTGGCTATCCAGCAGAAGGATGGGAAGCCGGTGGACAACGGCCACGTCCACCGTTGGGTTCACTCTTCCATGAAGGAAAGTACGGCACCCCGTTCCGTGGTTCAGAAGAGACGGTGGCGCAACTCCGCGCGCAAAAGATGTTACAAGACCCGGCACCACTACCGTGGCGCAAAGAAGAAGTGCGCGCGGTGAGTCGGATGTTGGGGTTACCGGAGGAATAGTCCAGAGTCTAGCGTCCAGTGTCCAGTGTCAGTAGCGTGCGCTATGCGCACCAAGCAAACATACGGAGAGAAATTCGAGCAGAGAGATTCGCAGCTATGAATATTGAGTTGAACACATCTCAAACCGTCCAAACCTGGTTACAAGGCGTCCATGAGCAGTCTGGATCTACTCCTGAAGCTGATACGAAACGCCTGCAGATCTTGGCCGAGTTTTGTGCCCAGGTAGAAAAGCAACCCGACGAAATTATCGACGACTGCTTACGCGATGTGGATGGTGGGGGTAAGAAGATTCGCGCCAAAGGCCGGCGCTTCTACGCAGACAAGATCAACGAATTTGAACAGCAAGCCACGGGCAGTTCAGGAGAAAAACGCCAGAAAGCAAACTATATTCGTAGCTTTTTGATTCACAATGGAGTGTTGATGCAGACCAGTCCGCTTGCCTGAGGACTGAGGGAAAAAGACTGAGGGTTGAGTCAACGCGACATTCTTTTTCCCACTCAAAACACAAAACACTCGTACACTTTACGGCACAGCTAATCGGTCCAGTCATTCTGAGCGGCGCGAAGAATCTCTCTGCGAGACCCTTCGTTTCACTCAGGGTGACACATCGAGGGACCAGGTCCTTGTGATCCGGCCTACTCAGTCCTTATTCCTGCGGTTGTCCTTCACTCTTTGTATATACTTCTTGAGATCTCGCATTGCAGCAACGATTTGCTCAAGTGAATAGTTCGCGTTGCGTGGGCTAGTCGAGGGAATCACGAAGGCAGCGGCTCCACCAAATTGTCCAGGTTGGGCTCCCAGGCCGCGCTTCTCTCCACAACAAATCTGATAGCCAGTGAGCCCGACAAAGCACACAACATGGGGCTGATAGCGAACAATTTTCGCTTCGAGTGTTTTTGCACCAAGGATGAATTCCCGTCGTGCCAGCTCGTGTATGCCTCGGGTCGGTCGCTTGACGATATCGGTGAGACCAATCCCCCAATCGGGTAACCGGACATCGTCTTCAGGTCCGACGGGCTCTGGCACCAAACCAGAGGCAGACAAGGCAGTCCAAAACCGATTCGGCTTGAAAGCAAAGTAATGGCCGACCTGGGCAGAGTAGAGTCCTGGGTTGAGACCAATAAAGGCAAGGTCGAGCCCTTCTCGTAAATAGTCAGGCAAGGTCTCTCCCTGCCATTCCTCCGTACTCTTCGGTCGCTTGGGCATACCGTGCTCGTTTGCTGTCGCTACCCACTAACCGTGAAGCCACCTTGCGCGAGCAGGTGATCGTAATACCGTTCGAGGGCGCGATTGGAGCGTACGAACAATAGCGAGCGTAGAATAATGCCATAGACTTGGGTGCGGGCGATCTTTACCCGCGCTTGCGGATCAAGTAACTGCGGCGAACGGCGGACAAGCGCAAGAGTCGAGATGCCAATGAGCAATGGCCAGGCGCATGCAAGCCGTAATCGCCATTCACGACGTGGGATCGCGCGCGTATATGCCCATCCTTCACGGTAGTGACTTAAAGTGAGATCCAGGAGGGCATTGAGCACCGGACGTACTTTCTCCACAGCCTCAGGGTTCAGCAAATCCTGGGGCTGTACACCAAGGGTAGCGAGTTCCGTACGCGGCAAATAGCAGCGTCCGATCCGCAGGTCTTGGGCAATGTCGCGAAGAATATTCGTCAGTTGCAACCCTTTGCCAAAGCGAATGCCGCGACTTTCCATGAGCGAGGCCTCCCAGCGCGATAACGCTGGGACATGCGTCATAGTGACACGAGTCCAAAACTCACCAACACATCCGGCAACAAAATAGGCGTATTGATCAAGGTCATGACGAGTTTCGAGCGCCTGCACACGCCCTTCATGCTCGCCGGGAAAAGCGGTCAAATCGAGCTGCATTCCTTGCGTGAGCGTCAGAACTAGATGGCGAATATGTTGCTGATCACTGAGGGGTAACTCAGCCAAGAGACGAACACACTCTGGCAAACGAACCAGCAGTTCACGCTCTGCCGGGTTCTGTTGTTGTGCGGACAACTGTTGCTGAAAGAGATCAGGGACAGAAATCGCGGACGCAGAAAAAAGAGCCCGATATTGATCAAGATACGTCCGTCGCTGTGCACGCGGCAACAGTGCTGTGTCTGCAATCGTATCTGCCGCTCGACAGAATAGATAGGCGAGACCGATTGTCGGTCTCACACGCTGTGGTAACACGCGGAGGCTGAGATAAAACGAGCGACTCACGCGTGGCAAAATGTGAGACAGAAGCTGTGTCGACGTTTCCGCAGACTGCATGGGCATCAAGAGATATGCCCATACGCGAAGAGCGTCAACCCAACAAGCCAGACGCGCGCAACTGTTCCACGGCCAAGCGTCGCATCGAGAAACGGTCTTTTTCCTCGGGGTTCATTTCGGCAAAAGTGTGATCGCTGCCCAGCGGCTGAAAGATCGCGTCCCAACCAAACCCCTGCGTTCCCCGCGGGGATTCAACGATAATCCCTGCCACTGTTCCAGCAAAAGCGCGATAGAAGGTCCCATCAAAATAACCAAACACTGTGGTTGCCATGGCGGTCCGATTCGTTTCCGCTCGCATCAAGCGACACAATCCAGCGTTGCCGAGTGACGACAAGAACCATTTCACCAACGCGCCCGGCAGCCCATTCCAGGCCGCACACGCCAGCCCAGTGTCTTCGACCAAGACCGGTGTATGAAGCGCTGCGTACGCTTGACGGGCTTTATGAGCGACCACCGGTTCAAGAGCGACCTCTTGAATTTCGTCCAGCGCGATTGCTGCACGCGCAAGTGGTCGCCCAAGTAGGCGGGTGACTTCGTTCAGCTTATTTTCACTACTAGTGATAAACGTGAGCGGCGGCGATGTCATGCTCATGAGCGGGCGGTTCGTCCTTCGTGTTCTGCGACTGCCACTCTTCGATTCCCAACAAGTTCCCGATCTCGAGCCGGGCCAGAGCCGGACCTTGGCCAAGACACGATATGCGGTGGTCGAGCAACTCATCAATGAGTTGAAACGGGATCGCGACTGTCCGACCTTTACGTAACCCAAGCCGGTAGGCACAACTCCAAATGCCCATTCCACTTAACAGGGAAAGAGCAACACCAATTGCCAGTGACTCCCACGGCATACGAGTGACTCCTTTCTCCCCAAAACGATGGAGGGGCTTAGTGTGAGGTTAACTTTTCAACCAATATCGCTGCCACTCAAGAAGGTGGGTCAGCGTCTCCAAGGAAGGCATGCGATCAACGTACACCTTTCCTTGCAGATGGTCGTACTCATGCTGGACTACCCTAGCATGGAAATCCACCGCAACAAAATCGAGGGGTTGGCCGTTGCGGTCGAGTGCTTCAACCCGCAATTCTTTGTAGCGTGGAGCGACTCCTCGCATCTCGGGAATGCTGAGGCACCCTTCCCAGCCGTCGACCGTATCTTGGGAGAGCAGGGTCACGCGCGGGTTGATCAGTACAGTGAGCGGCACCATAGGAGCATCAGGATAACGGGGGGGCCGGTTGACTTCGAGAACCGCGACCTGTTGCGACACATGCACCTGCGGTGCGGCCAAACCGACCCCATCGTACTCGTGCATCGTCTCGATCATGTCATCGATGAACCGTTGAAAATCGTGTGTGGTAATCACATCCACAGCAACTGGATCAGCCACACGACGCAGCACCGGATGTCCTAATCGCGCAACTTTCAGAATCGCCATTGCTTCCTCCTCCTCCACCTCTTCTACAACCACTCATCTATTTCCGTCGCCGCAGTTTGGTCGTCTCTGCACGTTGAAAGAGATACACGCGATGCCCTTGACGATATTGCAAGATTAACCGGATGAGTTCGTCACGATCAATCAGTACACAGCCAACTCGGCGCGCAAAGTGAGCAGCTCCCCACGAAGCGGCTCGATTCGTCACTATCAGAGATCCTCTACAGCCATAGAGTTTCATCTGGGCAAGGATCCGTACCATCTCGGGTCTGTACAAACGACGACGTCCCCGCAACACACGACAGGCAAGACTCTCGTTGCCATACATGACCAGGAAGTTGCCGTGGCGGTCATCAGTGTAGCCGGTTTTCAACACTCCGTATCCTTGGGCACGCAGCAGATCAGCCGCAAACCCCAGAAACTCCTCATCGCTCTGCATTACCACATCGTGCAACACCGCATCGCGTTCCCGATGGTGTCGCAGTGCCTCAGCAACTTGCCAGAGACCAAATCCGCCACACATCAGCATCAATGCCAGCAGCCAGTTCCCATGGAGCACCATCGTCACGAAGACGAACAACACCACGCCCGCAACCGCTCGCATACTCAACGAGCGCTGCGGCTGTCGTCGCCGCGGATTATCAACCTTGTCGATGGGATGGGTACTGCCCCGCATACACACGTCTCACGAAACCGACTCTCATATAGGGTAGACTACGAATTCTCTTCTTTGTAAACCTCTATCGGCAGAAATCGACAAAGGACAAGCCCTAGTCTCGAACGTTTGAGATGGCGAGATAGCGCAGCGGCGCGGGAAAATCAACAATGCCAAATGGCCTAAAATCGGGTCGTGAGAATGACCCCACCGATAACCATCGCCGTACCGACCATTTGTACCAGAGAAATGTGTTCACCGAGAACAAGCGCTGAAAAAACTAAGACGATTATGGGCATCAGGTTCATGAAAATAGCCGCGCGGTGCGGGCTCACTTTGACCAGGGCCTTCGAATACCACAACTGCGAGAGTGGCGAGAGGATGCACAAATATGTCACCGCCAACCCGCCAACCAGCGAGAGCTGTTGCACAATGGCTCCAGGAGGTTCGAGAAAGAGCAAGGGAAAGAGCAACACCGCGCCAGTGAGATACGAACTTGCGGTGGTCACAATCGCAGAGCGCCGCGAAAGCACCAGGCGACCATACACTGTGTACGTTGCCCAGTTCAGCTGACCGATGAGAATCAAGACATCGCCAAGATTGAACGATCGCTGCAGCAAAATTGTTAAAGATCCATGACAAATGATGGTCACCAGCCCGATGAAGGACAGCAGGACTCCACATCCGTTAATCAAAGAAAAGCGCTCTGCGACAAAGAGCCAAGAGAGAACGGCCACCCAGATTGGCGTCGAAGCGGAAATAATACCGGCGTTGGACGCAGTAGTCATGCGCAAGCCGAAATAAAAGAAGATGCCAGAGGCCATGACTCCCGTCAGCGCGAGAATCAACGTACTGCCGAATTCTTCGCGGAGTTCTGCCGTCAGATTGGAGGTCGATTTCCTCGCGAGACTGACCAATATCGCCGCGCCAACGATCGTTCGCAGGGCAATCAGTGGCAAGGGACTCACATGCTCAAGCGCGAGTTTCCCCACCGGGTAGTTGCCAGCCCAAATAAACGTCACAAAAAGTAAGAGAAGATAGGCCAAGGGACAGGGAAATTATCTGAACAACACAGATAGGTTAACGGGGGGTACGAGTGATGAGCCTGGTCATCATATAGCGCTCGTGGTCGACAAACCCAACCTTACGATAGACCCCATAGGCATTGGTGTTAGCGTGCTCCACTTCCAGATGCAGTGCGCGAACCCCAAGAATGCGACACTGCTCTTCCGCAAAAGCGAGAGCAGCGGTGCCGACGCCTTTGCCGCGCTGGCTAGAGTGCACATACACTTAATCAATAAACGCGTCACGGCCACCGTATTCCAAACTAAACCCCAGCGTGAGCACCAAATAACCCACAGCCTCATCATCGACCCCAATGAGCCAGATCCTGCCATACGCGTCATTACCAATCATCTCTGCTAATGCAGACCGTGCAACGTTTTCATCAAACGTCAGGTGATCAAACTCGTAGTATTCACGCATGAATTGCAGGAGCGTGGGAATATCGGCACGGGTTGCGGCGGTGAAGGTTGTAGCCATTATCCTTTGATGACGGCGAGAGGTTTAAGTTTCACCACCTTTTTACTGATCCCAGCCCGATCGACAACATCGACGACATTCGCCACATCTTTGTATGCGTATGGCATTTCTTCGGCAAATGTACCTTTGCCACGATAGCGGGCAATAACCCCAGCTTTGCCGAGTTCATCATCAAGATCGTGCCCTTTCGCCACCTTCTTTGCCTGAGCCCGGCTCATTAAGCGTCCAGCCCCATGACATGTCGAACCGAAAGTTTCGCTCATCGCTTTATCGGTGCCAACGAGGAGAAACGAATAGCGACCCATATCACCAGGAATGAGTACCGGTTGGCCTAATGGTCGCAGCAGTTCGGGAATTGCCGGATGGCCTGGACCAAAAGCACGGGTTGCACCTTTACGATGGACCCAGACCTTACGCTTACTCCCATCGATCTCATGGGTTTCAGGTTTGGCAATGTTGTGGCAAACGTCATAGATCCAACGCATGCCGAGATCACGCGATGAGATCTGCAATGCCTTAAGAAAAGCATCTTCAGCAAGATGCATCATCACCTGACGATTGACCCAGGCATAGTTCGCGGCACAGGCCATGGCCGCTAAATAGCGCTGTCCTTCAGGCGATGACACCGGTGCACAGGCCAGTTGCCGATCCGGGACTGTAATCTGGTACTTTTCCATCGCCTTGCCCATCACTTTCAGTGCATCTTCACAGGTCTGATGCCCTAAGCCACGTGAGCCAGAGTGGATGATGATAGCAACTTGCCCGACGGTCAGTCCTAACGCTGCGGCGACTTTCTCATCGTAAATTTCCTCAATACGATCGACTTCGAGGAAATGGTTGCCAGAACCAAGGGTCCCGACCTGTGTTAGCCCGCGCGAGAGCGCCTCGTCAGTCAACGCCTCAGGATCAGCACCAGCCAGGCAGCCATTCTCCTCAATGCGGTCAGCGTCTTCCGCACGACCATACCCACGCGCAATTGCCCAACGTACACCGTCAGTCGCGAGTTTCTTTTCTTCGGCTTTACTCAGCTTGGGAATCGCCCCTTCGGCGCCAACTCCACACGGGATCGAGGCAAACAGCGAATCAGCAAGTGCAGGGAGTCGTTTTTGAATGTCACTCTCTGAGAGCTTAGTCGCCACCAAACGCACGCCACAATTGACGTCAAAACCGATCCCGCCGGGCGTAATCGCACCCTCATCAGCATCAACCGCAGCCACACCACCAATAGGGAAGCCATAGCCCCAATGGATATCTGGCATCGCGAGCGAATAGCCGACAATGCCTGGCAGGTGCGCAACGTTCGCGACTTGCTCCAGCGAGGCGTCTTTCTGGATATCGTTCACCATCTCGCGAGATGCGTACACACGTCCAGGCACGCGCATGTTGCCCTGCTTGGGAATTTCCCACAGATAGTCTTCAACCTGTCGAATCTTTATCTCAGCCATAATCAATCACACATCAAAGATGACCCGTGCGGTCCAGCGCCCGTTCTCATTTCTCACTGAGAGTTGGTGATACGTCACGGCCTTCATTTCGGTTTCAAAGTCATGTCGTTCGTAGTCGAGTTTCTCGCCAGTAAGGCGCGCACGAATATGCGTCTCAGCAATTTCGAGGACAGTAATCGTCACGGCAATAAAGCCGTCTTGCAAAAAACGATGGAGCAAATGCGAAAGCCAGTCGTGGAACAGATTCTCCCACCCGTCGGCAGACACGGTCTCTTCGCGTACCTCACGTGCCTTCACTCCCTCAGGACGAACCATGAGAGAAAAGAGTGCCAATCCAGCACAGGAAAACAAATCCGCCGGGGAATCGGCCTCGACTTCGATGCCGAGGTCTGCGGTATGTTCAATCTCGTGAAAGTGCGGTTCTGCCATCTCGGCATTATAGGACGGCACCACACGCAGGGGAATCTACGTTTGCTCAAAACTGTACATCGAAACCTTCGCGCTCCTGACTCTTTTCTTCAGTCAAAGAACCACGAGCGCCAGTGTACGCGCCCGCGGGGTAATACAGATAGCCTTTGATACTGGTGCCAGGAGCAATGGTTTGACTGGCTAACGCTTGCGCAGGAAATCCGCCCTTAGATTCAGCCAGCGGCTTTACGCGAACTCCCATCGGAGACAACAGCATGACTTGGGTCACATCCAACTGATAGGAACGTTTCGTGCGATTGGCAATTTCAACCTGCACTGGCAGATAGGTCTTGCTCTCCGCCCCAAAGGCCATCTTCATCTCCGTTCTGTTCAGTGGCTTCATCGCTACATGCATCTGATTATCCGATGCCGGGATAGCCTCTGCCGCAACCATACCACGCTCGCCTTTGAAAACCGCATAAAACCCTTGGTAGAAATTCGAGATGGTGATGTAAAAATCTTTGTGCCGCGCCAACGGTCCGTCCATGGAGGTTTCCATCATCACGTTATGATTCGGCTCACATGAGATCGTGATCACTCCTGGTTTTTCCCCCTCTTTTGTCCCTTTGATGATTCCAGGTTTACCGATAGCCGCTGGGGTAAACTCGGTTACCTTGAAACCACGTCGCTCTACGGCTACGCGCGCGATGCGATTCCCTTGTTCACATGGGGGAACATCTGGAGAGGCATCAATTCGAACCCCCTCAGTACCACAGGTCAGGGTTACAGTCACCGGTTCCTTGTCTCCCCACAGCCCAGAGCGAGACGCTTGTAATACGCCGCCCTTGTTATCGGTCGCCGGGGTAAACGTTGTCACCTTATACCCCAACCGTTCAACCGCTTTGGTTGAGACTCGTTTTGCCTGATCGCAGGTCAGTAACGATTCAACGATAGGATACGACCACGCTGGAGGTGGCGGAGCCGTCAAGTTCCCGCGTTGCGGGATAAGGTCTTGGATAGTCTCTTCTGCGTAACAGTGAGCGTGCGTTATCATGAAGGACGCACCTACCAAGAGGACTGTCAGCCAAGCTCTGTTCTTCATAACGGTCTTCCCCTCCTTCAGAGAACCAGGTCTCCCTTGTTGTTCACCGACCATGAAAATTTGTCAACTCGTTACTCACTATCATACTGAATAAGCGAGACGACTTCACAGGGTGCAAGGCGTTGACGGCCAGGAAGAAAGGTCAGTTCAATGATAAACGCCGCAGCTATCACCTCACCGCGCAATTGCCGCGCCAGGGCAATCGTCGCTTCAGCGGTTCCTCCGGTTGCCAATAAATCATCAACGACCAACACCCGACTTCCAGGTGTAAACGCATCCTGGTGAATCTCCAGCGTATCTGACCCATACTCTAACGCATAACTGGCATCAAACTTTGCCGCGGGCAATTTTCCTGGCTTGCGTACGACCGCGATTCCACAGCCCAATTCATACGCCACAGCCGAACCAATCAGAAATCCACGCGACTCAATCCCGAGAACAATGTCGACACGGTTTCGATAGCGGTCGGCAACCGCCTTTACCGTATCACGCCAGGCTGGGCCGTTCGCTAACAGCGGAGTGATGTCACGAAACATAATGCCAGCCTTGGGAAAGTTTGGGACATCTCGGATATATTTCTTCAAATCTTGCATGTTGTTCTCTGTCTCCTTGTGAGAATCTACCGACTCGCGGGAGTATGCGATTGTAGGCTTTCCGTCAAGCCTGTCCTGAGTCCGGCAAAGAATCCGTCTGAGCGCAGCGAAGACTCCCTGCGAGAGACCCTTCGCTTCACTCAGGGTGACAGCGCGAGTGTACCAACTTTCATGGTCCGATTTAGTACCGTGCCTCGCACGTTCATGAGCGGTGAATTCGTAGGGCGCGTACCACGCGCCAGTCAGTTGGCGCGCTGCGCACGCCCATCCCTGTAAAGGTCTGAATCTTTCATGATTTCGCGGGTTCTGCTGAGATAGGCGCGTGTCGTGGGGAGAAACTCAAGTTCAGGGAGAGAGAAGGGAACACGCGATGATCTTAGGAGCATGCT